>CAZJFO010000038.1:0-15977 GCA_964545465.1 uncultured Neisseria sp. | reverse complement strand
AGAAAATGCCCCAACACTCTTTGCGGGAACAGGATTTGCAAAGTTGTCGGAAGCCTTGAGGTTGGAGTTTGAACCAGTTAAATACTTGGATGATAATATAAAGATGGTTGCTAATAGAGTATTTTAGGCTAAGAGCATAGATCCCAGCCTATGCTGGAATGACGAAAAAAATGCTGGGATGACGTTTTTCTTGTCACCCCAAACAAAAACTTGATGGGTTCTTCACAAAGAGTTTGGGATCTATGCTCTAAAAACCCTAGAGCAAGAAATTTATATTATGGAGAGACTATGTTTACTGGAATAATTGAAGAAATTGGACATATTAAAAAAATTGCTACTAAAAATGAAGCAATGGAATTATCAATTGGTGCAACTAAAATTATAGAGGATGTCAAATTAGGAGATAGCATTGCAATTAATGGAGTATGCTTGACAGTTACTAAATTTAATACAGAATCTTTTAGTGTTGATGTTATGCCAGAGACATTTCGGGCAACCGCTATGGCTGATCTTATAGTTGGATCACCCTTAAATTTGGAGCGAGCTATGGCTCTTGGTGGTAGACTTGGTGGGCATTTTGTAACGGGACACGTTGATGGTGTTGCAAAGGTTGTCCAGATTGTACCTATTGATAATGCAATTAATTATACACTAGAAATGGATAGTGAGTTAATTAAGCACTGTATTTTTAGGGGCTCAATAGCAGTTGATGGAATTAGTTTAACTATTTTTGATATCACTGATAATAAGATACAGCTATCACTTATCCCCCACACAGTTAGTCACACTATTTTGGGGAGTAAAAAAGTAGGCGAAAAAGTTAATATAGAGTGTGATATGTTAAGTAAACACGTTGCTAATCTTATAGGTAAAAACAATTAGAGCATGGATCCCAAACTCTTTGTGAGGCATCGTCAGGTTCTTGTTTGGGATGACATTGGTGTGTGAAGCAGTATTTCTAATCCGTAATGGAAGTATGAGGCTGGAATCCATGCTCTGAGATTATATTGTAATTGAAAGAATATTAAAGGTAAATATATTGGATATGAAAAACAAATTTGATACTATAGCAGATGCAATTAATGACCTTAAACAAGGTAAGATTGTAATTGTATGTGACGATGAAAATCGTGAGAATGAAGGTGATTTTGTTGCTTTAGCAGAATTTGTAACGCCCGAAGTTGTTAATTTTATGATTACTCATGGGCGTGGTTTACTTTGTATGCCATTATCTACAGAATATGCCGAAAGACTTAGCTTAATTCCAATGGTTAATAAAAATACTGATAATCTAAATACTGCTTTTACTATTAGTGTTGATCATATTACTAACTCTACCGGAATTAGTGCTTTTGATCGTGCTACTACAATAGCTAAAATAATTGCCCCCAAAAGTGTGGCAAATGATTTTAGACGCCCAGGGCATATATTTCCTTTAGTTGCTAGTAAAAAGGGTGTTCTTGGTCGCTTAGGGCATACTGAGGCAGCCGTTGATTTAGCAACTATTTGTAATTCAAAACCAGCTGGAATAATATGTGAAATTATGAATGCCGATGGAACTATGGCACGAGTTAATGATTTATTTAAGATAGCTACTAAGTTTGATTTAAAGATTATAACTATTAAAGATCTGGTTCTTTATCGTAAAACTGTCGAAAAGTTGATTAAATGCGAAGCAATAGCAGAGCTTCCAACTCAAATTGGTAAATTTGATATCTATGGCTATTCAAATACTCTTGATGATAAAGAGCATCTTGCCATTGTAAAAGGTGATTTAAAATCTAGTGATAAGATACCTCTAGTACGTATTCACTCTGAATGCATAACGGGAGATGTGTTTCACTCCCTTCGCTGTGATTGTGGGGAGCAGCTCAATAAAGCTCTTACTACGATTGAAGAAGATGGGGTTGGAGTCATTATTTATCTACGTCAAGAAGGGCGTGGAATAGGGTTAATAAATAAAATCAAGGCTTATGCACTGCAACAAGAAGGGCTAGATACTGTTGAGGCAAATTTAAAGCTGGGATTTCCTGATGACATGAGAGAGTATCTTATTGCAGCTCATATTCTGCGTGATTTGGATTGCACTAAAATTCGCGTAATTACTAATAATCCAGAGAAAATTAAGGAACTTGAAAGTTATGGTATTGAAGTATGCGAAAGAGTTGTTTTTGAAAGTACCCGTTATCCTGAAAATACGCGGTATATTGACACAAAAATAGAGAAATTTGGACATTTTTTATAGGAAGAGCAAAAATGGTATATGAAGGTAAATTAAATGGTGAAGGTCTTAAAATAGCTATCGTAGTTGCTAGGTTTAATGAGTTTATTACATCAAAGCTACTCTTTGGTTGTGAAGGTGCACTGCATCAACATGGAGTAGATAATATAGATATTATATGGGTTCCTGGAGCATTTGAGATTCCAGTGGTAGCTAAAAAACTAGCTAAAAGTGGTAAATATGATGCAATTGTGGCTTTAGGTACAGTTATTCGTGGCTCTACAACTCATTATGACTACGTATGTAATGAAACTGCTAAAGGTATTTCTAATGTGAGCCAAGTTCATGAAATACCTGTGGTTTTCGGAGTTTTAACCACGGAGAATATCGAACAAGCAATTGAGAGAGCTGGCACGAAAGCAGGTAACAAGGGCGTCGATGCTGCGGTTTGTGCAATAGAGATGGCAAATTTACTTAAAATGTTGGAGTAGTATGTCAAAAGATCTTAAAATTGTTTTTGCTGGTACTCCAGAAATTGCAAGTACCGTATTGTCTAAGATTTTAGAGCAGAGGTTTAAGATTGATCTGGTATTAACTAAAGAAGACCGCCCCAGTGGGCGTGGGCAAAAAATTACTATGTCCAAAGTAAAAGAATTAGCAATTAAGCATAATATTCAGCTATTACAACCAATATCTTTTAAAAGTGATACTTTAGCGATAGAGGTTATACGGGAGCTAAAACCCGATGTATTGATTGTTGTTGCTTATGGTCTTATTATTCCACAAGAACTACTTAATATTCCCAAATATGGTTGTGTAAATATTCATGTATCATTGTTGCCAAAATATCGTGGAGCAGCACCAATCCAAAGAGCTATTTTAGAGGGGGATAAAACTACTGGGGTTACTATCATGCAAATGGATAGTGGTCTTGATACTGGGGATATATTACTTCAAGAAGAGGTAGAGATATATAATATTGATACCTCTGGTAGTCTACATGATAAATTATCTATTTTAGGTAGTAAAATGATTATCAAATATCTAAATAATATTAATAATATTAGTAGAACACCCCAAAATAATAGTAATGTAAGCTATGCACATAAGATAGAAAAATCAGAGGCATTGCTTAATTGGAGCTTGGATGCAGAGGTGTTAGATAGAAATATCAGGGGTTATAACCCTCATCCAGGTTGTTTTACGTATCTAGATGGAAAGTTAGTAAAAATATGGCAAGCAGAGCTTGCTAATACTAGTAGTAATAAAACACAAGGTACAATAATTAAAAGTGACAAAAATGGTATAGCGGTTACTTGTGCTAATGGGAGCGTAATTTTAATAAAAGAATTACAGGACTCCGGAAAACTTAGGCAGCCTGCCACACAATATATTCAAGGGCATACTAGTTTGGAGGGTAAAATGTTTGGTGTTTAAGAGCCGAATGTATTATAATAACGTTACATATGTGAATTATTAAAACCATAGCACAAGAAGAAGGGTTCCTCAGATGAAAACAGCTTTTACAAATAGTTTGTTTGTATTTAAAAAAATTATTTTAGTTTTGGCGTTTTTTGCGTCAAATCAAGCTTTTGCAGAACGTATATTTACGGTTTGTTATCACAATTTGTCTGCTACACCAGTAGAATATATTAATAATGGTATTAGCCATAAATGGAAAAGTCGTGGTGAATTAGTTGGTAGTGGTTCAGTAGCTGGAAATGCAACCAAATGCTTTAAAAATATTAAAGATGAAACTATCTTTTCTAAAGATTATATTACATTTACTTTGGGTAAAGATGAGGGAGGTGAAAACTATACGCGTTTTATCGGTATAGTTGATAGTGGGTTTAGTAAACCTTATGTATTTGCTCAAGATGCTGTAGATACTAATACTGGTAAATTATCTGATAACGTGAGCAGTGGGAAGGATTCTTATGAATTACACATCTTCATTAAAAAAGATGGCAATTTTATATATTCTAATAGTAAAGATATCAGTAAAACTGATGCATATATTACGCCACGTAAGTTTAATTAATTATGCTAGTTAAAAGAATTTTAATATTATTAAGTTTATCTGGGGTTATTAGTAGTTGTGCTGTAATTGCAGTTGGTGCTGTTGCTGGGGTTGCGGGTACTACCGCTGTTGTTGCAGCAGATCCAAGAACTGCTGGTGCGGTGGTTGAAGATAATACTATTGAAGTAAAATTAAAGCATCAGTATTCAGGATATGCTAATTCTAATATCTACGTTAATAGCTATAATGGTAATGTATTGCTCACGGGTCAGATACCTGATGCAAGTACCCGTGAAAGTGCACTCTTTGCTGCCAAAGTAACACCAGGGGTAAAACAAATTTATGACTATTTAGAAATTAGACTTCCGCAATCATTTACTGCAACTACAACTGATACATATACTACAACGCAAGTACGAGCTAATGTGTTGAAGCTCAAAAATATCTATAGTAGTAGTATTAAAGTGGTAACTACTAACGATATCGTATATCTTTTAGGAGTTGTAACAGAGCCTCAGGCTAAACAAATTAGTGGTGCAGCCTCAAGTGTAGGTGGGGTGAAAAAAGTCATAACCTTGTTTCAGTACGTTACCTCTAAGTAGCTGATACTTGTGCAATCTCAAAAGTGTCAATATCTATTGCAGTTAATTTACGACCCCAGACACACCCCGTGTCTAGGGAAATAAAATTTTCACTGTGAAAAAATCCAAGGGCTGCCCAGTGACCAAATAAGATTTTCTTATTAATTGAGGGGTGTTTTTCTACTTTAAACCAAGGAATTAAATTGCTTGGGTGGTTGAATATATCGCCTTTAGATTTATAATCAATGGCATGTGTTTTGGTATCAATAAATCTCATTCGAGTTGATACATTGGTCATAAAACGCATTTGTTTGATTTGACTTAGATCCTCATTCCAGATACAAGGCTTATTACCATAGATTTTTTGTATAAATTGATTATAGGTATCAGATTTAAGGTTTTTAGATATTAGATTATTAAGCTGAGTTATTTTATCAAGGCTTAAATCAGGGTGTAGTCCAGCATGAACAAGGATATATTCAGAGTCTTCAAATATAAGCGGACAGTGTCGTAGGTATCCAGTTAGTAAATTACTATCTTTGGCACTTAATACATCAGCTATAGTATCATCAGATACTGCTTCAATTATTTTGGCATACCTAGCTAATAAATAAATATCGTGATTACCTAGAACGCATACAATACTATCTTGATGCTCATATACATAACGCAATACCTCTAGTGAGTTTGAGCCCCGATTAACCAAATCACCCACGAGGTATAGAGTATCTTTACCTCGGGTAAATCCTATTTTTGATAATAACTCCATAAACTCATTATAGCAGCCTTGGATATCACCAATTGCAAACCTTGACATATAGTATACCTAATATATTTTCTACTTATTATTCAGTCTTCGCGTACAATTATGTACTTAATAAATTATTTTAACATATAACGCTAAAAGAAATTAAATCTCTCTTGAATTTTTGAAAAACTATATGCAAAATTTACTTGATAAACTAAACACTGAACAAGACGAAGCTGTGCGTTATATTGATGGGCCACTATTAGTTATTGCGGGAGCTGGTAGCGGTAAAACTCGGGTTATTACTCAGAAAATAGCTTATCTCATAACAAAATGTGGATATGCCGCCAAAAATATTGCTGCGATAACGTTCACTAATAAAGCCGCAAGAGAGATGGAAGAGCGAGCTAATCTTGTCATACAAGGACATGATAATAAAGGTCTAACTATTACTACATTTCATTCCTTAGGGCTTAAAATACTTAAACAAGAAGCCCATGTAATAGGCTATAAAGCCAATTTTTCTATTCTGGATAGCTATGATTGTAGTAAGATTATAAGCGACAATCTTAAAACTACCGATAAAGCACTTGTTCGTGAGCTGCAAATGGAGATTTCATTGTGGAAAAATTCATTTATCACTCCACAGTATCTATTAAGCACAGCTAAGGATGACTTAGAACAAACTAGAGCTTTAGTTTATCAGCAGTATCAAGATACTTTAAAAACCTATCATGCTGTTGATTTTGATGATTTAATTGTTTTGCCTATTAATCTATTTGAAAATAATATGGAAGTTCTATATAAGTGGCAACAAAAAATCCAATATCTCTTGATCGATGAATATCAAGATACTAATGAAAGCCAATATCGCTTGATAAAGCTATTATGTAATCGTAGTGGCAAATTTACGGCTGTAGGGGATGATGACCAATCTGTGTATGGCTGGAGGGGAGCCCGAGTTGAAAATTTAAAACTTTTAAATAATGATTTTAAACAATTAAAAGTTATTAAATTAGAACAAAACTATCGCTCGACTAATACGATTTTACGTGCGGCTAATAATGTTATTCATAATAACCCCAATTTATTTGAAAAAAAGCTTTGGAGTCAATTAGGTACAGGAGAAGCAATACGGATTATGGGGTGTAAAAATAATGATGCAGAAGCTGATCTAGTTGTACGCAAATTAGCACTGCATCAATCAATGAATAATACCAAGTTATCTGATTATGCAATTTTGTATAGGAGTAATTATCAGTCACGAGTTCTTGAGCAGGCACTTAGAAATCATCAGGTTTTGTATACTATATCAGGTGGTCAGTCATTTTTTGAGAAATCTGAAATTAAAGATATTTGTGCGTATTTACGTCTTATGGTAAATGAAGATGATGATACTGCGTTTATTAGGTCAATTACGACCCCTAGACGTGGCATTGGGAATGTTACGTTGGACAAACTCACAAGTTATGCTAAAAGCCGGAGTATTTCTTTGTTTGAAGCATTATTTGAAGAGGGTTTTGCGGCAATTTGTAATTCTACTCAGCTGGAAGATTTATATGATTTTGGTAATTTAATTAATGATTTTCAACAACAAATGAAACGACTTAGCGTTCTTGAATTATTAAACGATTTACTAATTAAAATTAGCTACGAGGGCTATTTATACGAAAACGAAACAGTTAGTGGTGCTGAAAAAAAATGGGGAAATGTTTTACAGTTAGTAACGTGGTTAGATAAAAAAGCCACTAATAGTGATAAAAATATCGCTGATTTGGTGCAGATGCTTAATCTAATTAGCATATTAGAGAGTAGAAATGAAGATACAGTTGATGCGGTTAAATTAAGTACTCTACATGCAGCAAAAGGTCTTGAGTTTCCTTTTGTATATTTAATTAGCTGTGAAGAGGGTATAGTACCACATCAAGAGTCAATTAATAGTGGTTCTATAGAAGAAGAACGGCGGTTGTTTTATGTGGGAATTACTAGAGCGAGGAATGAGCTGACACTTAGTTATTGTAAAGAACGAAGAACTGCAGGGGAGCTAAAGCTAGTCGAACGCTCGCGTTTCTTAGATGAGATGGGGGATGATAATCTAATTGATGAATCAAAGCGTCAGCACGAAAAAATCACCGATAATAATGAACTCCAAAGTAGGCTCCAACAGTTAAAGAGTCTTCTTAATTAACTTCTTGCACAATCTAAGTAATCTATTTGGATAAATAATTAGAAATAATTTATAATAAATATCGAGATAAGTTTATTATATCTGCTAACACAAAATAAGAAAATAGCAGTACGAGTTAATTACTGCTATTTTTACCAATAATTAAATTTTCGGGATATATATTCGACTTTTAGTTAAAGCTATAAGAGCGATAAATACAGTTAATGTAACCCATAAAACAGGTGTTAAATATGTCATATGAGTTTGCTCAATTAATGCGGTGATCAATATTGGGGCAAATCCAGCAAAAATTACAAAACTAATGTTGTAAGATAGAGCAATCCCGCTAAGTCTGATATGTACTGGAAAAATATAGCTTAATAAAATAGGTGGTAGTGCAACTAATGCACCTTGAACTATAGCAAAAATACTTATAGCAATCATGACATTCATTTGCATGTATATCATATAATAACAAATTGTGGCTGTTATTATCAATAATAAAATTAAGTTTTTGAATAGTTTAAAGATGTTTATTTTATCTGCTAAGATACCAATACACAAAGTGGCAATTATACTTAATGTGGTTGCAACTAATATCGCATTATCAATCAGTCTTGGATCAAGTTTGACGATTTTAACTAAATAAGTTGGCATAAATATGAGGGCTAGTGCTATTGGGGTTGCCATTGTTGAAATTAATCCAATTGCAATAATTATTTTAGGTAGATGGTGTTTTAGTAATTCAACTATAGGCAGACTATCGCGGTGGTCTAAATTTTTAAAAGCTACCGTCTCATGAAGTTTGTTTCTTATTTGATATGCAACTATGCATAATAATCCACCTAGAATAAATGGAATACGCCATCCAAAACTATTAATTTGGCTTATGCTTAGGTTATGTATAATTAATGAATTTATTACCATTCCTAGAAGAAGACCTGCAATAGTTACTGCAAAAATAACTCCCATTGCTAATCCACGTTGATTGGGTATGGACTCCGTTCCAAATACGATGGTGCTTGGTAATTCACCACCAATAGCTAGACCTTGAATTAGTCGAAATAATACCATCAAAATAGGTGCCCAAATACCTATTTTGCTGTATGTTGGGGATAGTCCAATACCAATGGATGCAAATCCCATTAAAACCATTGTAATCACCATTACGGTTTTTCGTCCGATTTTGTCCCCGATATGGCTAAAAAAATAATTTTCTTCTGTTCGGTATTTAACATAATTATTTAAACCCATCCAAAAAATAAAGTTATCGCTTAATCAAAAAACTTGGTGAAATTACTAACTTCTTCTCGTGGGGTTCGATAACTATTAATTACACTAGTTGTATCTTCGTAACCAAGAGCCATGCCACAAACCAAAACTATTTCATCTGGATAACCTAGGGCCGATTTGACAATATGGGGTTGTTCAGCAAGAGCTGCTTGTGGACATGTTGTAAGTCCAAGAGAGGTAGCCATTAGCATTATGGATTGTAAAAACATCCCATAATCCAGAAATGAACCTTTTTCTAATTTTGGGTTGGCAAAAAAATAAAGACTAACTGGAGCACCAAATGCGATGTAATTTTTCTCCCACTGTGCAGTTCGTTTTTCTGTATCACTCCGTTTGATATCTAGAGCTTCAAACATTTGTAAACCACAAGCAACACGACGTGCTTGTAGTTCTTCTGGTATTTTATCTATAGGATAATAGTTATAATCCATCTGACGATTTACACCATCACGAAATTGTTTAACTAAAAGCATATCAAGCTCAGATTTCTTTTTACCAGTTACTACAGCTACTTGCCACGGTTGGGTATTGGTACCTGATGGAGCATGACGAGCATAAGATAGTATCTTAAGTATAGTATCTTTTTTAACCGGCTTATTAAGAAAAGCACGTACTGATTTACGCTCTAGCAATGCCTTAGTTAGCTCCATTTTTATTGAGCCACGTTAAAACTATACCAAATATGGTTTTTATAATCATAGAGCTTACAGGTTTTAAATATATTTAAAAGTGTTGAGAAATTCAATTTATACTCATGAATATACGCACTGTAATGTTCTTTAATACTAGCAAAAGCAGTTTTTAAACGATAAAAAGGTATTCTTATATCTGCATGATGCGGAGTGTGGATTAGAATATGATGTGTAATAAATTTATCAACTAACCAGTTGGTATGAATTACGGTAGTACAAAAAACTGCACCAATGGTATGATTCCATTCTGCTCTTTCATCAAAGAAAGGTACTTGGGGATGAGTGTGGTGGATATATACAATTAGCGAAATTACATAATTAAATACAATAAATGGTAGCACTAAAGCTGCAAATACTGAGAATAAACCCTGATGTGAATAATAAATCGTGGCAACTAGTAAGGCAAATAGCACTATAGCTAGCTTACCAATTTTGATAGCTCTAACTTTGGATGCTTGTAGGTCATCAGGCATAAACATAACCATCTTTGGCCACCATACTTTTAGTATATAGTGTAGCCCACAACCCCAAAAACTTCTTTCTGCACGGTATAAGAACTTTTTAAAACCACTAAGTGATTTGTATTCGTCAATAGTCAGTGGGCGCCAAATCCAGTCAATTGGACTAAATGAAGTAAAACCATGGTGAATGCGGTTATGCCCAAAACACCATAAACGATAGCTATTAAGTGCTGGGAGCATATAAATGGTACCCATAATCTCAGACACCCATTTGTTTTTGAATAATGAGCCATGAGCAGCATCATGTGCCAAGACAAACATTCCTGAGGCAGCAATTCCAGCTAAAAATCCAGAAATTAATTTACCTATATAGTTATTTATAGCAAATACGCCATACATAAAGAATAAATAAAATACCATATCTAGAACACACCAAAAAATCACTGTAGGCATAGACTTCTTATATGCCTTTGGGTTGATTTTTTGCCTAAGTTCGGTAATGTCTTTTTGTGTCAAATCTGCGTAATCAGAGGTTATATTCATGTTTAACTCGTTTTCTAATACAAATAAATTATTAATATCCCATTATTCTACCATGATTCTATGATATTATAACTCCAAATTAAACTTTGGTGGTAGATATTCTTATGCAAATTTTATTAAATCGTTATATTTTTGTCGCATTATTGGGCTCCTGCATGGTTTTTGCTTTTCCACCACATACAGTAAGTTATACGGTTTTTATTATTTTGACATTGTTTATTCTTGGATTACAGCAGAGATTTACCAATTCAAGCTTTTGGTATGGCTATAGCTTTTATTTTGGTGCAGTTGTTGCATTTATCGGGTATTGGTTTAGTAGTTACTTTCGTATTCAGCTTGGTACGGGATATTTATTAGCGTATGCTATTACATCGATTATTTGCTTTTATACTGCATTTTATATTGGCATTATCTGTTTTTTTTATAATAAACTACGGACTAATAATCAACTCTTCAATTTGGTAATTTTATTTCCATCTCTTTGGGTCTTAACTGAATTAATTCGGGGGTTGTTTTTTCCGCGTTCTTGGTATGTACTTGGGAATATAGTTGTTAATGATCCGCTTTTTTCAGGATTTTACCCCATATTTGGAGTGTACTTTGTGTCGTGGATAATTATTGCTATTGCAGCTTTGTTTTGTTATTGTATCCTTTATCAACAAAAATCTTGTAGTGGATTATTAAAGTTCCTATGTGTAATTGTAATAGTTATTGCTTTTTCGTATTTACTTTCTAAAATAAGATATACCCATAAGTTTGGTAGCCCCATTAAAGTTGCATTAATTCAGCCAAGTGTTTTTTCTACTACTAGTCTTACAGAGCAGCAACTTTTAGAAACAGAGGATATCGTTGAGAAACTCGTAACAAATGTCAATGCAAGTTTAATAATCCTTCCTGAAACTATATTTGGGACGGATCCGCATTATTTAGATGATGGTTATTTTGATAGATTAAGACATTTAACAAAAGGGAGGCAGCTTGTTTTTGGTTCCCCACTTAATTGGCCAGGGGAATTACACCAAACAGGTGTAGCAAGTATAGATAATCCCAATCATCTAATCTATACAAAACATTATTTGGTACCATTTGGTGAGTATACCCCATTACAGGGTAATCTTATAATGGATTTTCTGGTACAGGTTATTGGATTTAATCTAAAAAACTATATACCAGGGTCATATATTCAAACACCTATGTTAGTAAACGGGCAAAAATTTGCTTTTAATATATGTTATGAAAACAGCATCAACGACTTTGTCGCCAAAAATGCAGTATCTGCTACGATTTTAATTAATCAATCAGATTTATCGTGGTATGGACAGACGGTTATGAAAGATTCTGCGTTACAGTTTTCACAGGCTCGTGCTTTAGAGAATCAGCGTTATTTTTTGCAAGATGGTAATACTGGAGATACTGTAGTTATAAACCATATGGGTCAAATAGAACAAAAGATTCCGGCTTTTGAAGAGGGGGTAATAATTACTAGTGTGCAGGGGTATAGCGGTACTACACCATTTGAGTTTATGGGCAATATTCCAATTTGGTTTTTATGTTCGATAGGATTATTATGGGCAATTACCCAAAAATTTGTGCAAAAATGTAAGTATTTTAGGGCATGATATTGTATACTAACTCATGTGTGATCAAATTGATTTAGCTTGTTTAAAGGAATTAGTGATGAATTTTAAAAAAATATTTATAGTTATTGCTTTAGCATCTAGCTTTGTGGCATGTAGTACCACTCAGGCACCAGTTGTTCAAAGTGTTGAAGGTGTTGTGGATGTCGATGTAACATCTTACTATAATTCGGTATGGTTTGATCGTAATTCGACAAAAGTTGCGGATAACTTTGATACCGTCTTAGAGCTTAATGCCGATTATCTAAAAGCAAACCCAAGTGCCTTAATTCAACTGCAAGGTAATGCTTCAGAAGTTGGTTCTAGAGAATATAACTATAATCTAGGACTTAGACGTACTCGTGCTGTTGCTATAGCACTACTGAATCTTGGTGTGAATCCAAAACAAATCCAAGAAGTATCTTTTGGTTTTAGTAAGAAAGTCTCTACAAAAGATAGACAAGCATCACAAAGGGTAGATATTGTTTATACAAGTGGTGCGCCGATTTCGTATTATATTGAACAATTACCGATAGTCTCAACTGAAGATGAAACTGTAGAGTTTGAGTCAATTAGTATTAAGGCTCCATCCCAGTCTTCTAAGGTTGATAGTAGCTCACCAAGTGCTATAGTACCGTCACCTGTAGTAAAGGCAAATGCTCCAGCTGCTTCAGCATCAAGTGACAGTGAAGCTGCGTCTATTATGGGTGTTTTTACACCTAGTTAGTACAACATGTTTTCTGAGCTTGGGGTTGTTTGTGTATGAACCCTCGACTCATATTTAGACAGTTGAATATTTGTGTCGAGGACTAATCTACTTATAAACTGGGTGCTTAGAACATAATTCTAAAGCTTGTTGTTGTACACGTTCTATTACTTCGCTATTATTAGTATTTTCTAATACATCAGCTATCATGTTACCCAATATTTCACACTGAGGTTCTTTAAAGCCACGAGTAGTAACAGCAGGAGTACCTAGGCGTATGCCTGAGGTTACAAAAGGTTTTTCTGGGTCATTAGGGATAGAGTTTTTATTAATTGTAATATTAGATAATCCAAGAGCTTCTTCGGCTACTTTACCAGTAATACCTTTAGATCTCAAATCAACAAGCATCACGTGAGATTCTGTTTTGCCAGATACGATACGAAGCCCTCTTGTAACTAGTGTAGTTGCTAGTACCTCAGCATTTTTCTTAACTTGGGCTTGGTAGGTTTTAAACTCTGGCTGTAATGCTTCATGAAAGGCAACTGCTTTTGCTGCAATTATATGTTCCAATGGGCCGCCTTGTAATCCAGGGAAGATTGAAGAGTTAAGCATTTTCGCATGCTCTGCTTTAGACAGAATAATCCCACCCCGTGGACCACGCAGAGTCTTATGCGTGGTAGAAGTTACAAAATCAGCATAAGGAACTGGGTTTGGATAAACTCCCGCAGCAATTAAGCCTGCATAATGAGCCATATCAACCATAAGTAAGGCTCCAGATTGTTTGGCAATTTCGCTAAACTTTTTGAAATCAATTTCTAGTGAGTAAGCTGAAGCACCTGATATTATTAGTTTTGGTTTGTGTTGTAATGCTAATTTGAAAACCATATCATAATCAATCTCTTCTTTTTCATTTAACCCATAGCTTATAAAATTAAATAATTTACCAGACAAATTAACTGGAGAGCCGTGAGTTAAGTGTCCACCATCAGCTAAAGACATTCCAAGAACTGTATCACCTGGGTTTAGTACCGCAAAATATACTGCTTGATTAGCTTGAGACCCTGAGTGGGGTTGCACGTTAGCATACTCAGCACCGAATAACTCTTTTAGTCGATCAATTGCTAGTTGCTCAACCATATCAACATATTTGCACCCACCATAATAGCGTTTATTTGGGTATCCTTCGGCGTACTTGTTGGTTAGTACTGAGCCTTGGGCTTCCATAACTGCTTTTGATGCATAGTTTTCTGAAGCAATTAATTCAATATGCTCTTCTTGGCGAATTTTTTCTTGTTGCATATAGGTAAATAATTCATTGTCGGTTTGTTTAATTGATGCGTTAAAATCAAGCATGTGTCGTGTCCTTTAAAATTTATTATTCTTGTGTTCTACCATATTTATCATCAAAACGTACGATATCATCTTCACCAAGGTATTTACCGCATTGTACTTCTATAATTACTAAACTTTCCTCGGTATTATTTTCTAAGCGATGCTTCATTTCAGCCTCTATATAAGTTGATTGATTAGAGCTTAATTCAAATGTTTCAGAATTTTTGGTAACGGTAGCAATACCATTAACTACAACCCAATGTTCAGTTCTATGGTGATGTTTTTGTAGTGAAATTGCTGCATGAGGTTTTAGCTCAAGGCGTTTAATTTTATAAAAAGGTCCTTCTTCAAGTATTGTATAAGTTCCCCAGGGTCGATGTGCTGTTTGGTGAATTTGGAATGTTTGATGTTCCATTTTTTTGAGTCGCTCAAAGATGAATTTTACATTTTGAGCATGATTTTTATCAGCTACGAGTACAGCATCTGGGGTATCTACAATGATTAAGTCCTTTATATCAACTCCAGCAATTATCTTGTCGGTAGAATAAATAAGACAGTCTTTGGTATTGTGTAATATACTCTCACCAATTATGGCATTATTGTCCTTATCTTTGGGTAGTGTTTGGGCAATTGATAACCAAGAGCCAATATCGGACCATCCAATAGAACATGGTACTACCGCGGTTTTATTGCTTTTTTCAAAAATAGCGTAGTCAATAGATATGCTCTCAGGTTGTAGGAATAACTGAGGATTTAGATGTACAATTTTGTTATTATTTAGGGTGTCGGTTTTAGAATTATTTAGGCAGTTGCTAGTTGCTTTTAGAAGTCGCGCAGCACAGGTTTTAAATTCAGATAGGAAAACATCTACGCGACCACAAAACATTCCAGAGTTCCAGAGGTAATTATGAGACTCTAAATATTCACGAGCACGCTCTAGATTGGGTTTTTCAACAAAACGTTGAATTGCATAACCTTTGCCAATAGCTTTTTTGATATTGGCTTCAATATAACCGTACCCAGTCTCGGGGTATTCGGGATTGATACCAAAAGTAGCAATATAGCCACTTTGAGCAATTTCTTTGGCATTTTCTACCGCGGTTTTAAATGCTTCAAAATCACTTATCAAGTGATCGGCTGGTAGGATTAGAATTATCTCCTCAGGGTTATAGTTTTCTGCTATAAATAAACATGCGGTAGCGATAGCTGGGGCGGTGTTTCTAGCATAAGGTTCTAAAATAAAATCACATGGGATATTATTTTTGTTTATTTCTTGATATTCATCTTGCATCCTGAAGTGGACTTTTTCGTTAGTTACTGTCAAAACTGCATTCACATCACTAAGATTACTTGCTCTAATAAATGTATTTTGCAGTAAGCTTAGGCCATCAGATAGCTTGATAAATGGCTTTGGGTCTAGTTGTCGTGATACAGGCCATAAACGAGAGCCTGAACCACCTGAAATAATTATCGGAATCATACTTTATGCCTTAAAGAAGCTAATAGCATAATTATACCTTATCTAGCTGGAGTGTTCTTCAATATATATTTCAGCGATAATAGTCTGGGTCTGGGATTGGAAGATTCATAAAATATA
>CAZJFO010000037.1:0-16187 GCA_964545465.1 uncultured Neisseria sp. | reverse complement strand
TAGATCTAAAAATTTTAAAAGGTCAGTTTCTTTTGATGCTTGAATCCACGGATAATTGATTGTATTTGCCAAAATTGATATGGTGATTTCTGATATAATATAGGGCTATATTATTATATCGATAGAATTATAAAAATGAAATCCCAGCTCCCCTTTGTTTTTGGTTTAAATTACTCTAGCTCTGGTTTTGAGATTAGAGAAAAACTTGCATTTTCACGTGAAGAAATACCATTAGTGCTGAACCGACTTCAAGGTTCAGGAATCACTCGTGAGATTGTTCTTCTTTCAACCTGTAATCGTACCGAGGTGTTTTGTATAACCCACGATATTGATTTTGTGATTAATGCTATTTGTGATATTAAAAATGTTTGTCCACGAACTCTAAAAAATCACTGCTATGTTTATTCGGGGGAGGCTTGTGCCAACCATTTATTTCGAGTGGTGTCTGGTCTTGAATCTATGGTGTTAGGTGAAACAGAGATAGTGTCACAAGTAAAAGATGCTATTAATCTAGCTACTAATGCAAATAGTATTGGTACTATGTTATTCTCGGTGTTTCATATGGCATTAGCTGTAGAAAAAGATGTTAGAAATGCTACGGAAATCAATAATATAGCAATATCAATGGGGCATGCACTTGTAAATCTTGTCGCTAATAGATTTAAAAATTTAGAGCAGCAAAGTATTTTATTTATAGGAGCAGGGGATATGATGCAGCAGTTAGCCCCACATTTTAGAAATATAAATCTATCTAAAAAAACAATAATTAATCGTACATTAGACAAAGCTCGGCTATTATCAAATCGTTTAAATGCAGGGTATAATTCGCTAGATAAACTTGGCGATATTGTACATGAATATTCGATAATTATAGCTTGTGCTGGTGGGACTGATACAATACTTAATGAAGAGATTCTAAAAGCTAAATTAAACAGACAAGATCTCTTGATAATCGATTTATCTATGCCTTTAATTACCAATCTTTCATTAAGAAACTATTCAAATATTACCGTTTTAACTATTGATAACATCGCTAAAATAGTAGATGTAGGGGTTGAAAAACGAAAAATAGCAGCTCTTGAAGCATCTAATATAATAGAATCTAAAGTAATTGAATACCAAAACTGGTTAAAAAAACGGGGTTTGACACCAGTTATTAGAGCCCTTCGAGAAAATGCTGATGAAATACGTCAGGAAGTTCTTTGTAACGCAGAAAAGCAATTAGAAAACGGTGAGTCGCCACATGAGGTTCTAAAGGCTCTATCAATTAAACTAACTAATAGATTAATTCATAGTCCAACTGTGAATCTATGTTCAAGCGAAGATGAAAAGCAAGAAGAAATAGCTGGGCTTATAACTTACTTATATGATTTAGAAATACAGGTAAATTGAAATGAATAAAAGTGTATATGAAAAACTTGATAAATTAGATAAACGCTTATTGGAGGTGTCTGACTTACTTGTGCAACCTGAGGTAACCAATAATATGGAAGAGTATAAAAAGTTAAACAAAGAATATGCTGAATTGTTGCCTGTGGTTGAGACTTTCAAAAAATATGTTGCAGCCGAAAATGATCTAGATACTGCATTACTTTTATTATCTGAACCAGAAATGAAAGAGTTTGCTCAAGTAGAATTGGATACTGCCAAAGAAAAGATTGAGAGTTTGGAGTTGGAATTACAAAAATTACTACTACCCAAAGATCCTAATGATGAAAAAAATATTTACCTTGAAATTAGAGCCGGTACTGGAGGTGATGAGTCAGCTCTATTTTCTGGGGATTTATTTAGAATGTACTCTCGTTTTGCAGAGCGAAATAACTGGCAAATCGAAGTTGTATCGGAGTCACCATCTGATATGGGTGGGTATCGTGAGATAATTGCTCGTATTATAGGTTATGGTGCGTACTCTAAGCTAAAATTTGAATCAGGGGCGCATAGGGTGCAGCGTATCCCAGTTACTGAGTCTCAGGGGCGTATTCATACTTCAGCTTGTACCGTTGCTGTTATGCCTGAAGCTGATGAACTTGAAGCCATAGAAATTAACCCATCAGATTTAAAAGTTGATACGTATCGTGCCTCAGGTGCTGGTGGTCAGCATATTAATAAAACTGACTCAGCTATTAGGATTACCCATCTACCAACTGGTATTGTTGTAGAATGTCAGGATGATAGATCACAACACAAAAACCGTGCTCGAGCAATGTCATTACTAGCTACAAAAATCAAAAATGAACAAGAAGCTGTACAACAAGCAGAATTATCTGCAGCACGTAAAAGCTTGGTCGGTAGCGGGGATCGCTCTGAAAGAATTAGAACTTATAATTTTCCACAAGGACGGATGACTGACCATAGAATAAACTTAACTTTGTATAAGCTTGAAATGATAATGGATGGTGATTTATACGAACTAACAGATGTATTGATGGCAGAACACCAAGCAGAATTATTAGCTAATATTGGAGATGAGTAAATGGTGAACACAACTAATATCAATCCCAAAGATATTGTTGCGTATTTTGATTTTGATGGAACTATCACCAGTCGCGATACGTTTTTACCATATTTATATTTTGTTGTTGGCTTTACAGGGTTTTTTGTTAATATTCATCGCTTAATTCCAATTGCTATAATGTATTTGCTTAAGACTATAACTAATGAAATTGCTAAAGAAAAAACTCTTAGTGTGCTTTTAAAAGGATTTTCTGAGGATTTACTAAACAAAAAGGCTCGAGTGTTTGCAAGAAAAACTCTTGATAGTTATATAACCCCGCAGGTATATTCTAAACTTGAGTACCATTTGGAGCATGGGCATAGTATAATATTAGTCAGTGCAAATCTTGCTCTATATCTTAAATATTGGGCAAAGCGACATAATATTGATCATGTCATTGCAACTGAGATTGAGTTTACTAATGGTAAATGTACTGGCAAGTTAAAAACCCGTAATTGCTATGGGGTGCAGAAGGTTGTTCGAATTAACGAGTTTTTGAATGGTAATAAATTTAGTTATAGTTATGGCTATGGTAATTCTCAGGGCGATTATGAGCTCCTTAATTTCGTAAATGAGGGCTATTTTGTAACTGGTGAGGAAGTTACGCCGTGGAACAAAAAATTGTAATGCTGGATATACTTTGTAATGGAATAATAGAGCTTAAGTTAACTCCTGATGATGCTAAAGTTAATAAGCTATTGTCTTATATGGAGTTACTGAAAAAATGGAATAAGACCTACAGTCTGACAAGTATTGTTGATTTAGAGCAAATGATTATTTATCATTTGCTAGATGGTTTAACCACTATTTCGTATATCAATGAATTTGATTCAATAATTGATATAGGTAGTGGTATGGGGGTGCCTGGAGTTATAATAGCTATTTGGTGTCCTGATAAAAAAGTTTCACTATTAGACAGTAATCATAAAAAAATCGCATTTTTAAAGCAGGTGGTTATTGAGCTTGGTTTATCAAATGTAGATGTTATTTGCTCTAGAGTAGAGAAATATATTCCTATAGTACCTTATGACTTAGCTATCTCTAGGGCTTTTAGTAACGGTAAACTATTTATTGATTTGGCAAAGCATTTGGTTAAGGGAGTGCTGATGCTTATGAAGAGTGTTAAAATAGATAATGAAACTTACCAAATACTTAGTTATAAGTATAATATAATCGAATTAAATTTGCCATTTTGTGTTGATAAACGTTATTTGTTAGAGATAGAAGTATAATGCAAGAAAAAATAATTGCGGTTGCTAATCAAAAAGGCGGTGTTGGAAAAACTACTACGGTAGTTAATTTAGCAACTAGCCTTGTTGGTCAAAGAAAAAAAGTGCTAGTAATTGATCTTGATCCTCAAGGTAATGCTACCACTGGTGGTGGTATTGAGAAGAATAAACTCAAATTATCAACGTATGATGTATTAATCAATGGTGAGTCATTAGAGTCATGTATCATCAGATCTAGAAGCTGTGGTTTTGATATACTTCCAAGTAATAGGAATTTGGCAGGGGCTGAAATCGAGCTTGTGGAATTTAAAAAACGTGAGTATCGTCTAAAAAAAGCTATTGCAACAGTTATTGATAAATATGATATTGTACTTATAGATTGTCCACCTTCTTTGAGCTTACTTACCATTAATGGGCTTGCCTCAGCTAATTTTCTTTTAGTACCAATTCAGTGTGAGTATTATGCTCTTGAGGGGCTTTCTGATTTATTAAATACCATTGAACGGATAAATTCGTCTATTAATCCAGATTTAGTGCTTTTAGGGCTAATTAGGACTATGTTTGATAGTCGTAATAATCTAGCAAATCAGGTGTCAGATGAATTAATAAAGCATTTTAGTACTAAGGTTTTTGCAACAGTTGTACCTAGAAATGTTCGTCTTGCAGAAGCACCAAGTTTTGGCACTTCTGCGGTTGCACTAGATAGAACGGCATCAGGATCTGAGGCTTATATTTCAATAGCAAAAGATTTGCTAAAGCGGTTAAATTGCAAGTAGGCTAATTAGAATAAGGGTTTGGAGCCCAGTGCACAGCTTTGACGACGATTAAAAAGCTATGTCGACAGAGTTCTATTACGTGGATAGATGTTTTTAGTCATTCCAAGCATGATATGTTGCTATTTCGATATAGGTTTGGAATCGATGCTCTTTGAACTAAATGAATATTATTAATTTTTTATGGTGGTTATATAGAGATGACAAAATCTAAAGGTTTAGGTAAAGGTTTGGATGCTTTATTATCAGCTTCAAGTGGTTCACCCAAAGAGATTCAAGATGGTGAAATTAATATTAGGGAGCTTAGTTTAGATAAAATAAGACCCGGTAAATATCAACCACGTAGGCATTTTGACACAGTGGAATTAGAGGAGTTGTCAGCTTCTATTAAGGCCAATGGTGTAATTCAACCAATTATTGTTAGAAAAACTAAAGATGGTTATGAGTTAATTGCAGGGGAGCGACGTCACCGTGCAAGTATTATGGCGGGACTTAAAGTTATTCCTACAATTGTACGTGAATTTTCTGACAAAGAAGCACTAGCTATTTCTTTAATTGAAAATATCCAACGTAAAGATTTAAATGTAATCGAAGAGTCAAAAGGTTATAAACGTCTAATCGATGAATTTAAACTAACTCATGAGGATTTGGCTGTTGTTACATCTAGATCAAGAAGCCATATAACTAACATCTTACGCTTATTGAAGCTACATCCAGATGTGCAGGATATGCTTATTGATAGACAGATGGAGATGGGGCATGCTAGGGCTTTATTACCACTAGCGGAGCAGCAGCAGGTTGATTTGGCGTTTACTATTATAAATGATGGTCTAACTACGCTTGAAGTTGAGCGTAGGGTAGCTAAATTATTACAAAATACGCTTGAACCAGTAACAAATCACAAAGCCAAACCAGATCCAGATATTGATAGGCTAGAAAACAAAATTGCGGATAAACTAGGTATGCTAGTAAAAATAAAACATGGACGTAATGGATGTGGGAGGGTTACCTTAAGTTATAACTCATTAGATGAATTGGATAACTTTATTAGGTGCGTGGAAGTTGTGTAATAGTATGTCAATTATCATTAAAATTTTATGGAATAACTGAAGATAACGTTAAAAATAGAAATCTTGCCTTTGAAATTTCAGCCATTTCTGCAATTCTGGATAAACCATTTATGTTTTTCAATGTAAAAATATACCTAATTTATCCTCTAATATGATTAAAAATGATTTTAGAGCAGTTGTCCTCTATGCCGTATAGACATGAATATATTAGATAATGACTCATTGATTGACTAAAATAAATAATATTATTTTAGCATGTCCCAGTTTTTATAAAAAACTCTATTATACGACATCATTACGAATCGAACCGCATTAACTAAATGTTTTAGTAAGCCTAAATGATTGCTTGGGCGGAGGATATCTACAAACATTACATAGCGTAGATTGTCTGAGCGATTTACTGATTGATGAACTAGTGTATCATCAAAGATAAATAAGGGATTATCATGCCATAAATGAGTTTTATCCGCTGCCTTTATATAAACTTCATCATTTTTAATCGGAAGTAGGTTATATAGTACTCTAAGAGTAATTCTAAGCGGCCCATAATGAATAGATGTTTCTTGCTGTTTGTTAAATACCGATACTCCAATAGTGTTTATATATTTAAACTCTTGGTGGAATTCAGGTATAGATAATGAAGTATCAATATTCTTGCCATACCATTTGAAGAATAACATTCCACGACGTTTTTGTTCCATCATATTTCCTAATTCAGTGATAATTTCAGGTTTATTATCAGCTAATATCATCAACTGTTTGATTTCACTTTGGCATTCGTATGGTAAGTCTTCTAAGTTATAAACCCCTGGGTTTTTTTCACACAATAAATCCATAAGTAAATTAAATGGTGATAATACCCAAGTTAATAACCCATTACCTAAAAAATAACGTCTCCAATTTGTAATGTCAAAGGTTTTACTTCTATGAAAATCAATAACTCCACAAATTACATAAAATAACATGATACGTGGAACAAGTATAGCAACAATCACTAGTACTAAAATATATAAATAATCTTTACTTTTCATTAGTAATCCTCTAAAATTAATTAATGCCTGAATTTTTTAATAACGCATCAATTTGTGGTTCACGCCCCATAAATGCGATAAAATTATCTAACATCGGTTTTAAGCCACCTTGAGATAAAATGGTGTTATAAAATTTATTACCTAGTGTGGTATAGCATGGCTCAGATTCAAATACACTAAAAATATCAGTGGCTAATACTTCAGCCCATTTGTAACTATAGTAACCTGATGCATAACCACCTGCAAAAATATGTCCAAAACTATTTAGAAACCTATTATACCATACCTGTGGTATAACGGCTATTTGACTTCTAATTTCGGTGGTAAGATCTAAGTAATCTTGACAAGATGAAATAGTAGATTGATGAAGTTTGATGTCTAATACCGCAAACTCAATTTGGTTTAACATCGCTAAACCAGATTGATAATGTCTTGCATTAATCAGCTTTTGGTATAGTTCATCAGGTATAGAAATGCCTGTTTTGATATGAGAGCTAATATTATTTAAAATATTTCTGTCCCAAGCAAAGTACTCCATAAATTGTGAGGGTAGTTCGACAGCGTCCCATTCAACACCATTGATGCCTGAGATACTGAAATGGTTTATAGTGGTTAGTAAGTGATGTAAGCTATGGCCCATCTCATGAAACAAAGTTTGTACTTCATCAAAAGTAAGTAGAGTTATACCTTCCATATTTGGTGGGGTGAAATTACAAATTATAGTTGCCTGTGGATTTTTATTAGTACTAGATGATACAAATCTATCTTGCATTGAGTTCATCCATGCTCCAGATTGTTTACCACTTCTAGCAAATAAATCTAGATAGATTAAACCAATGCTATTATTGTTTTTAGTTAATTCATAAATTTTTGTATCTATATGCCAAGATGGGATATCAGTTCGAGCTTTAAACTCTACTTTATATAGCTCATAAACTAGCTTAAATAATCCATCCAATACCTTATCTAGAGGTAAATACTGCTTTAGTTCCCAGTTTGAATAACTGTATTTATACTGCTGGAGCTTTTCAGTTACAAATGGTATATCCCATGGCTCTAAATTATCAATGCCATAATTGGTTTTTGCAAAAGTTTTTAGTTCTTCTAATTCTCTCTTAGCTTGATCTTTTGACTTTTTGGAGAGATTATATAAAAAGTCCAATACTTCACTAGCATTAGTAGCCATTTTGGTAGATAAAGATAGCTCAGTATAGTCATTAAATCCAAGTAGTTGAGCTTTTTGATGTCTTAAATCTAATATATCACAAATATTTTGACTATTGTCACAAAGTCCGCCATTAAACTCACTACCCCGAGTTACATATTGATAATAAAGCTCTTCTCTAAGTGATCTATTCTCACAGTGCTCCATAATTGGTACATAACTTGGAGCATGGAGAGTTATCTTGTATTGATTATCACCTATTTTGTATTGAGGTAATAAATCTTCGGGTACACCTTTTAAATCTTCTATTCCAGTTATTTTGGAGTATTTGTCAGTTGCATCCAAGGCATTTTGTTCAAATTTTGTTGATAGTCTAGTCAGTTTGTTTTGAATGTTTTTAAATTTAGTTTGCTTATCTGGATCAAGTTCAATACCACTAAGTTTAAAATCACGAAACTCATTTTCAATGATTTTAATTGTTTCTTGGTTTAAATTCTCTGACTTATTATCTTTGATGTATTTAAAGAGGTTGTAGAGTTTTTTACTTTGACCAAGTCGTACATAAAAATCAGAAATTTGGTTTTGATATTTTTCTTGGAGTTTTCGAAGTTCAGGGCTATCATTCACTGACTGGAGGTGATTAGCAATAACCCATATTTGACTTAGATTATACAGTTTTAGATATAACGAATTTTCAAGATGACTCCATGAAATTTCTGTCTCATCTTCTACTTTATCAAGTGTGGTAATTGCATCAGCTAAATTTGTATCTAGAAATTTATCCAGTTGCAAGTGATTTAACATATCAAAAGGCAGAAATTGGGTATCAAAAACTGGCATGATGTTATAACTCTACCATTTCAAAGTCAGATTTCATGGCTTGACAATCAGGGCAATACCAGTTTGGTGGTACATCCTCCCATTTGGTTCCTGGAGCTATACCTTCTTCAGGTAAGCCTTTAGCTTCATCATAAATAAACCCGCAAATAAGACACATGTATTTTCTCATGAGTTTGTTCCTTTTGTATTTTGGTAAATTATTTTATTACATAAGTTGAACATTATAACATATGCAGTGAGGTTAGGATGATTTTGAATTGCAGCAATTACATAATGGGTATAATCATAAATATGTTGGTGCAGCAGGTTTTTTTCTAAATAAAATAATCAAACATAGAAATATTATGGTGCTACATAGGGTTATTACTGCAATAGGTGGGGTTGCTCCAAATATAATCCAAGTTACTTTGCCACATTCAGCATCGCCTTGTAAGACTGTATGTAAGAAGCTATGAAGAGGCACTTTTTTAAACAATATATCTAGTGGCATGCCGCAGGACAGTGGTTGTTGTTCTGGGGGTAAATTCATTAGCCATTGGTGATGAGCAGCAGTTTTGACTCCAAATGCACCGAGAGCTATTAATACTAAACTATAGATCTTATTAACAAGGTTTTGCGGGTTATGTATTGCAAATACAAAGGCTAATATCGCAATAAACCCAATGATTACTCTTTGAGCAATGCATAATGGACAGGGAGTTATATGTTGATAAAATTCAGCATAAAATGCGTACCCTAAAGACATGCTAGCTATAAAGGCAATGATATAGTACAAGGTGCGATTATTAGGTAATTTCATATTCAGGCCCAATGAAAAAAATTCAGTTGTTTATTATAACATTATTAAATATATTTCTGATATAATACTCGTTAATTAAAAAAGTATTTTTTGAAGAATTTATGAAAAGTGTATTTTTTATTTCAGATAGAACAGGAATTACAACAGAATCTATTGGTAACGCATTATTGACCCAATTTTCTGACGTTGAGTTTAAAAAAGAAGTTATTCCTTTCGTTGATTCTGAATCTAAAGCCTATCAAGCATTAGCCAAAATTAGTCACCGCTATATTCAGTATGGGCGACGCCCAATAGTTTTTACTAGTATAATGAACCCATTAATTCGCGATAAATTTAAAATTGAGTCAGTACTTCATATTGATTTTTTTGAGTCTTTTATTCCCCAGCTAGAGGTTGAATTAGGTGAAAAAGCATCCTTAGCTGTTGGGATGTCTCACGGTATAAATAATGAAGATAAATATTACAAAAGAATAGAAGCTATTGATTTCTCGTTAAATAATGATGATGGTGTTAGTGCAAGAAATTATGAGTTGGCAGATGTTATTTTAGTTGGAGTGTCTCGTGTGGGTAAAACTCCGACTTGCTTGTACCTTGCTGTTAATTATGGAATTAAGGCTGCTAATTATCCATTTGCCGAACTTGATTTGGTGAATAAAAAACTTCCAAAGTCCTTGGTTTCATTTCATGGTAAGCTCTTTGGGTTAACTATCGATATTGATAGGTTACACCATATTAGAACCAATCGATTACCAAATACTAAATATGCAGAACTAAATACTTGTAAAATTGAGGTTGCTGCTGCAGAGGCTATTTTTCATGGTGATGATATTTCATACTTAAATGTAAGCAAAAAGTCGATTGAAGAGATATCAGTAGGTATAATGCAACGCATAAAGTTAAACCATTAGGCTAAAAATGTATAAAAAATTTTTTATTTTTACAGTTATAACAAATATTTTTGCAGCTACTAGTGTTCAGTATGAATTATCTAGTTCTACATTAGTTAATCAAATTGATATTAATTACGCTAACAAAAAAGCAATGTATCGTGAGATTTTTACTAATGCTTTAGAAAAAATTGTCGCAAATGTAGCAGAACAAAAACTAAGGAAGGGGGCTTGGGGTGTAATATTTGCACTTGATGGAACCCTTCTTGATGACTCTAATATTGCAGCTCCAGGAGCACCTCAAATTACTTGTAAAATTATTAAACTTGGTGGAGTGGTGTCTATTGTAACAAATAGAAGTGGTGGTGTTGCAAATAATACTGATTTTATTAATCAGACAACTAAGGTATTAGGTAGCCAAGGTATTTGCTATAGTAATGTCGTATTCGCCCAAAATAATAATGATATCAATAAAAACCCACGCTTTAATGC
The DNA here is from genome assembly GCA_964545465.1 of uncultured Neisseria sp. Lineage (GTDB taxonomy): Bacteria > Pseudomonadota > Gammaproteobacteria > Burkholderiales > UBA11063 > Aquella. The sequence continues at coordinate 5,407 of CAZJFO010000037.1, read as the reverse complement.
AGTAAAGTCAGGTGATTATGAGAATATTATTACCACTAAACGCATACCATCTATACAAATAATTGGCTACTTTGGTAATAAAGTAGAAGATTTTCCAAATTTAAAGCAGAATCTGGCTAATACTGCCCCCATTAGTGATAATATGTTTAGCCAATTTGGGCAGCAATATTTTATGTTGCCACGCTAAAATGAGACATCGTAAAAGATTTATTCATTATTATGTTATGTATCCTCTAGCTGTAGTAGTTAGTTTGATTATATTACTAGCGGCTATAGCAAGTTTTTTCTTATTAAATATCCATAACTATCAAACAAGCATAAAAAATATTCTTGTAAGTAGCACAGGATATGATATAAATTTTTCTAAAATTAATGGTTCATTCAATCTTCATTTTCAACCAGCTATAAATATTGATAATATAGATATTAGTGACATAAAGACTCATCGTAAGTTTTTACATATAGATAATCTAAAACTATCGGTTTCGTATCGAAGTATTTCTTTAGGCAAGGTAGTTCTTAGCCATATAGAGTTAGATGGTATATCCTTAATCTTGAAGTATGATAAAGACTATAATTTATCTATAAATGGTGAAGTAGTAAGTAATTTAAAAAGCAAAGCTAAGTCATCTTTTGATTTTGAGAGGTTTTTGTCAGAACTGCATGGGGTTGATTTGTCTAATATAAATCTAAATTTTATAAATCAAATGTATGACTTAAATCCAATCAATCTACGACAGGTTAATCTTAGTCTTATAAATAATAAGGGGTTCAACCATAGTTTAACACTTAAAACTATTTTCGGCAGAAGTGAAGTTAATTCACAATTAAAATTTCAAGGTAAGAGTTTTAGTGATGTTAGTAATTGGAAGAGCGGTGAGTTACATATATTTGATCACGATAATAAAGATCATAATATTAATTTGAAAGCTAATGTGTTAGACGGTAATTTAGAACATCTGGATCTTAAATTTAATAGTAATTTGCATCAATTATTTGCTTTAAATAATCCAGTTAAAGGTAAAGCTGATTTGTTAGGTGAGATTCATATAAATAAAAACTCTAAAGGTGTATATGAAGTATGGGGTAATGATTTGAACATCAATGCCGAAAGTGGTTCAATACTTAATCATGCCATCATTTTGGGCAGTTATTCTTTATACAAAGGTGGTGCAATAAATCTATCTAAAGTTAATTTGGATGGTATTAGTAGTTTAAATCTTTATAAGTTTAGTGATAAGGTGAGTTTAGGAGGATACTTTGAAAGTGTTGGTTTTAGTTGGGATGGTAATTTACTTAAACCTGATAATATCCGACTAAATACGCGGTTTCATAATATTGTAGTTAATTCAAGTGAGTCGAATATACCAAGTATAAACAACATCAATGGTGGGTTAGAGTTAGGGGATAATTCGGGAAGCGTCTATATTGGTCTTAAAAATAGTAAGCTTGATTATCCAGTTCAGCTTGTTAAACCTATAATAATAGAGAGTCTTAACGCTACAGCTAATTGGTTTGTAGAGTCTAGTTTGGGAACTGTTTTTAATTTACAAAAAGCAATGCTACAAACTAAAGATTTTACTTTAAATACTTCAGGTAGATACTATAAAGAGAGTGATCTTATTGATTTAAAAGCTAATATTGAGAGTATTGAAGTTGTTGCTGTACCGAATTACATACCTAAAAGTAAAAAAGTTATTAGTGATTTTATAAAATCAGCACTGCTAAGTGGTTCTTTAAATAATTTGAGTTTATCTATAAATGGTAAAGTTAATAAAATACCATTTAATAATGGTGGTGGCATGTTTGTCTATAGAGAGAGTTTTAGTGATGTCACCTTAAAGTTTGACCCTGCTTGGGGAGTTATTACACATGTTGATGGTGATCTTATAGCTCAAAATCAGTCGGTTAAGGTTAATATTAGCTCAGGTCGTATAATTAATTTTAATATCTCGAATACTTCATCTACTATTTCTAACTTTATGGCGAATAATCCTATTATGAATATGGATGGTTATGGTTCTGGTACCACTTCTGATTTTATTGATTATCTAAAAACAACACCTTTAAAATCTAAACTTACTTATCTACCTCAAGGTATTGCTGGTAAAAGCGAAATTACAATCAAACTTGAGTTACCAATAGTTACTCCTGATAAGTTAAATCTTAGAGGTGGGTGGGGGTTTATAGATAATAATATAGACTTTGGGGCAAAAGCTCCATATATTAGCAATCTTAATGGAGTCCTTAATTTTACTCATAAAGGTATTATAGCTAGTAATCTAAGTGCTAATGCTTTGAACTCTAATTTAAAAATAAACATATTAGACAATGGTCATTACCAGCTATTTTCTCCAAATTTGGATTATGTTGCACTAGGTGAGCTTTTTGGGGTTCCTAAGAATAATATTTTGTCTGGTCGGGCAGCAACACTATTAGATTACGATACGATCAATGAACATATATCTATTAGTAGTGACTTACAGGGTGTTAAGTTTGATGCACCAGAGCCGTTAAATAAAAATGAATCTGAAATTAAACAAATAATCTTAAATTTTAATCAAAATATTAATCAATTAAACATAAATTATAGTGATACCTTATATGCCTTCATAAATATGGATGAACATATGCAGTTTAAGTCGGGTAAGGTTGGCTTAGGTACCTCTGAACTAAATATCAAGCACAATAATAATGCACCTTTGACAATTAATACTAATCTTAAAAATTTGTATATAACCAAATGGACTGATTTTTTTAGCCAGTTATCCTCTTCTGATGGCAGTTCTGGGGTGGGGTCGAGTATTTATCCAATTCAAATTCAGCTAAAGACGGATGCACTATGGGTAGATAATTATAATATTGACGGGGGTACTATTGATGCTGCGGTTGATATCAATAAAATAGTTGCGGGTATTAATATGCCTGATATACATGGGGATTTGATTTATCAAAAAAATAAACTGTGGCTCAATTTGGATAAACTATTAATATCTAATGCGAACTTTGTTGATGTACCAAGTAAGCCAAAGGCTAATGTGAATGCTTCTAAAACTACTATTCCAGATATTTTTATGAAAATAAAAAACCTTTATGTACAGAATCATTATTTTGGTGAATTAAATGCACGTGCATTACAAAGAAATAATACTCTTTATATTGAAAGTGCAACACTTAATAATTTTTCTAGTAAAACAATTTTTAGGATCATAGATCATAGATTGGGAGAAAGTAAGGAATATACTGAATTAAGGCTACGTACCCAGATTAAAGACTATGGTACTACTATTAATAAACTTAATCTTGGTGGTAATCTAAAGTCTGGTCATGGGGTTTTTGATCTAGGGCTTAAATGGCGTGGTGGTGTTTCTGACTTTGGTATTAAAAAGACCTTGGGTTATGCTACTTTGAATATAAAAAATGGTGAGTTTACGCAAGTAAACCCTGGATTGTTTGGTGCATTGCTTGGGGTTGTTAGTTTGAGCTCTCTTACAAATGAAGGTGGGTTAAACTTAAATACATTTTTTGGTAAGGGCTTTGCTTATGATAGCTGGAATATGAAGGTGGATATAATGTTTGATCAATTAAAGGTTGAAAACCTTAAGTTGGTAAGTGATGCTGCATCAATATCTTCATTTGGAATGCTTAATTTAAACAATAATACGGTTGATAGCTATTTGACTGTTGAGCCAAGGCTTGGTGCTGCAGTTGCAACTACTGCTGGTATCGTAACACTTAATCCAATTATTGGTGGTATTGTCTACTTAGGTCAGGCATTAATAGGTAATCCAGTTAATAAGGTTCTGTCGTTAAGTTATCATATTACAGGTAATGTAACTGATCCGAATATAGTGAACGTTGACTTAAGTAATCAAATTAAGAACAATTTTGTATCAAGTACAAATATTTTATCCAACCCATCATCAATATTTGACCTTGAGTTAAATAAATAGAACTTGTACTGGGGTTTAAAGTCAAGTTTTTAGCGTTTGGCACTACATGAGTTTATATTTGTGTTTTAGAGGGTTAAGTATCGTATTGGTATATAGATGCGTCCAAGTTAAGCTGTACCCCAAATGCTCTATATAATGCAGATCCTTCATACGACTACTTTGTGTTTTATAAGCTTTAATACAGCAAATCCCCTATAACATATTGCAGTACGGCGGTTAAACGTATAACTTAGCTTAGATTTAAAGTTGTTTAACCTGATAGGGATGTGAATACCTATACTTCAACTCAGCGTTGTACAGTGTTAACTTATTTAATAGTAAGCGTTCTAGGAGCCTCATCTTTTAAAGTTATGCTATAAGTGAGATACTATCGCCACCCCCATTTTATGGGGTTTTATTTGATATTTCCTACATTCCGGTTAGTTAATAAATCTAAAAACTAAAATTTTTGTTGTAGGATATTTTATTATGATATGATAACTCCTTCAGCTAAATAGAGCTAACAACTATAGGCACAGTATAATGTGCGTAATGCATATATTTGTTAACTTAAATCTATAGGAGAATAAATTATGCAAAATTTTAAACTAAAAAGTTTTTTAGGTTCAATTACAGTTTTAAGTGGGCTGTTATTATCAGCTTGTGGTGGTGGTTCTGTAATTGCGAACGTCATTAGTTCTGATACCAGTCTTAATAATGTTACGATTGACGGAGGAGCTGCGACAGTTAATGAAAATAATATCACGATTGCACGTAAATTTAAGTCAGAATTTACTGTGCCTGTCAAGTTTACTTTTCAATCTGACGGGACTGTACGTCTAGAGGGTAAAACTGACAGATTCAATTCTGGTGACTATTATGCGTTCGGTAAAGATGAAGAAGTTAAATTTGTTGTAACTGCAGCTGATAAGATTCATACACGCACCTACACTATTAAGGTAACAGAAGCTATGCCATTTGTACCATATCCTGCTGATAGCTGTACATTAAATTCCGATGACGATGATGCTTGTCAATGTTTGCAGGATACAACTACAGGTGATGTGTGGACTAGAGCTCCAAGCAGTTTTGGGCAATGTTACAATAGTTTGATGAGTGAAAGTGGAGTATGTAATGATAGCAATATTCTAAGTGAAAAAGGTTATATTCCTAATTTAAATGATAACAGAATGTGTGGATTTAACGATAAGGGCTGGAACTTACCATCATTCTCACAGTTAACGCCTATGAAAAATTATGTATCAGATGTATTATATGAAGCAAAAGGCAGCTGGTTTAATAAACATGGTTTTAGTGGGGTTGATGACGATGGGGTTTATTTTGGGCAATGTGATGGAAATTGTATACTTCCTTTTGGCACTGGCGGTTTAGCACTGTTCATTTTCATGTCTAATGGTTATGTGGGCAGTGGCAACCAGGGTTCCAATGGCAAGATTTCGTATGGTTGGGGTGTT
>CAZJFO010000036.1:0-16657 GCA_964545465.1 uncultured Neisseria sp. | reverse complement strand
AATTTGATGGCAAAGGAGGATTTGATAATCATACACCAAGAGTTGCTTTAGAAAAGTTGACTGGATGGCGTCAAAGGGCTAATTTTGCACAAGTAAATCAGTTTGAAGCATTACCTTTGTTTATAGCTGGAGTTGTCTTTGCAACACTCCATAATGCTCCTCTTGAACTGCTTAATACCATATTAGTATTGATTGTAATCGTTCGGATAGTTTATAGTGTATTATATATTACGGATAAAGCAAGTTTACGTAGTTTAATGTGGGTGATTGGTGTAGCTTTAAGTATTTCACTATTCTTTATTTAGTGTGAGAAAAAATGTTTGACAAAAATTTTGCAGTAATAGGGTTAGGGGATACTGGATTATCAATAATCCGTTACCTTAACCATAAAAAAGCTAAGATAGTTAGGGTTTTAGATACTAGAAAAGCCCCTCCTAATGCAGAGCAAATAAAACATCCAACTTCTTTTGGAGCTTTAAAGTATTGTGATTTTTCCGATGTTGATGTTATAGTTATAAGCCCGGGTATTTCAATATATGAGCCAGTACTACAAGCTGCACTAAAGAATAGCAAACAAGTTATTGGTGATATTGAGTTATTTGCAAATGAAATTAAGCATTGGAATAGTAAAGTAATCGGCATAACTGGTAGTAATGGTAAAACCACTGTTACATCAATCGCTGGCTATTTAAGTGATTGTTATGGATTAAATACCCTTGTTGCGGGTAATATTGGTAAAACTGTCTTAGATGCGTACCTTAATATAATTACTAGTGGTAATATCCCTCAAGTTATTGTACTTGAATTATCAAGTTTTCAGTTAGAAACTACATATAGCCTTGAGTTAGATGCAGGTGTTGTATTAAATATTTCAGAAGATCACCTAGATCGTTATCGTGACTTACTTGAATATGCGTATGCCAAGGCTAATATTTTTAATAACTGTAAAGTTCAAGTCTTAAATTCAGATGATGCATTTGTAAAAGCAATGCAAAGGCACGATAAAGCGTGTAAGTTTTTTGGTGAAGATGCAAATTTTAGTATAAAGAACAATACTCTTCAGATTAATGGTATTGATTATATGGAAGCAACAGAACTAAGTTTGGTGGGGCGTCATAATTGCTTTAATACTTTAGCAAGTCTTGCCTTGTTAGATGCTGTGGGCGTTGATATCTATAGTAGTAAAATTAAAAACGGACTTAGAAGTTTTAAGGGCTTAGAGCATAGAATGGAAAAGGTTATTACACATAATGGCATACTTTATATAGAGGATTCAAAAGGCACCAATGTAGGAGCAGTTGTCGCAGGAGTGTCAGGTCTTGATTGTCCAGTACATTTAATTTTGGGTGGCGATGGTAAGGGGCAAGACTTTATGCCTTTAAGGTCACTGGTTGAAAAAAAATGTAAGTCGGTAGCAATTATTGGTCAAGATAAATTAGCAATTAAAAAAGTATTAGATGGAATAAAAATGCCAATTGAAATGTTTGCGACTCTTCCTGAGGCTGTGAATTTTTGTATCAATAATGCCTCAAGTGGAGACAGCGTGGTGCTATCTCCAGCATGTGCTTCATGGGATATGTTTGACAATTATAAACATAGAGCTAAGATTTTTATAGAGAGTATTAATGCAAGTATTTCATAAATTTTTTAACTGGTTATTCAATGATTCTAGTAAAAAACACCAAAGTTTAATTGATGATAAGATACTATTTTCTGCAATTTGTCTAATCTTTATTGGGGTGATTTTTGTTTATTCTGCATCAATTGCCTATGCAACGAATGATAAACTTATTCATAACCAATATTACTATATAACTCGTCACTTAGAATATGTTTTTGTTGCCGGGATTGCTAGTTTTGGGGCGTTTAAACTACCAACTAGCTTTTGGCGTAAACATGCAGTTAGTATTGGAATTGTGATTGTAGTTCTACTAATAGCAGTTTTGGTCCCGCATATTGGTAGGGTTGTTAACGGAGCAAGGCGTTGGATTGGGTTTGGTTTTATTAATTTACAGCCATCAGAATTGGCAAAACTTGGTATGGCAATATGTTTGTCTTACTATATCACTAGCAAAGCATCTGGATTAAAGCGTTTTATGCAAGACGTATTACCGATACTTGGAATTATAGGGCTAGTATCTGGTTTATTGTTGCTTGAGCCAGATATGGGTGCAACTACTGTGGTGTTTATAATTGCTTTGGGTATATTATTCATGGCAAACATTGATAAAATTATTATTATTGCTTTTTCATCAATTGGTGTTATTGGATTTGTTGTCTTAATTTTGATAGCTCCATACCGTATGAGGAGGGTGCTTGGGTTTATTAACCCATGGGATGACGCATTAGGTAAAGGTTATCAATTAACTCATTCTCTTTTAGCTGTTGGTCATGGAGGATGGCTGGGGGTTGGTCTCGGTAATAGTATTGAGAAATTATTTTATTTACCAGAAGCTCATACTGATTTTGTTTTGGCAATTATTGCGGAGGAAACGGGTGTTGTGGGAATTGGCATAATAGTCTTACTGTTCTGGATAATATTCTATCGAGGCTTTACTGTGGTTGGTAATAATTCTCATGCACTACCTGGTCGTCACTTTCAGGGCTTGGTAGCTCAAGGGGTTAGTTTGTGGTTTTTTGCCCAAGCATTAGTTAATATTGGTGTAACTATTGGTATTTTACCAACTAAAGGATTAACGCTACCATTTATATCGTTTGGAGGCAGTTCGATAGTAGTTAGCTGTATTGCTTTAGCAATTTTATTAAAAATTGATTATGAAAATAAATTAATTAAATTAGGTGTTCAGATTGAATAAAACTATACTAATTAGTGCTGGTGGAACTGGAGGGCATATATTTCCTGCTCTTTGCGTTGCGAAAAAGTTATTAAGTGATTATGATGTGGTATGGGTTGGAGCAAAGTCTGGTATTGAAGAAAGTATAATTCCAAAAAATAATATTCCTTTATATAGTGTTAATATATCAGGCCTACGCAATAAAGGAGGTGTTAGAAAAGTTATTATGCCATTTATGCTTTTAAGAGCCTTTTTTGAATGTTTGAAGATTATTTTAAAAACTAGACCGGATGTTATAGTTGGCTTTGGTGGCTATGCTACTTTTCCAATTTGTTTTGTTGGGGTTATGCTTAGGGTTCCAGTTATAATACATGAACAAAATTCAATTGCGGGGCTTACTAATAAAATTCTATCTAGAATTGTAACAAAAGTATTGGTTGCATATAATGGGGTATTATCATCAAAAAATACCGTTGTAACTGGCAATCCAGTTCGTGATGAAATCAATAATCTCGATGCTCCGGAAGCTCGTTATAAAGACCGTGTTGGTAGGTTAAGACTGCTGGTAGTTGGTGGTAGTCTAGGTGCTAAAAAGCTTAATGAAACTATGCCCGAGGTTTGTGCATTACTCCCAAACCTAGATCTAGTTGTTCATCAAGTAGGGCGTGGTGACGTAGATTTGGTTAGTAAACATTACCAAGAGCTTGGTATCAAAGCTGAGGTGCATACCTTTATAGAGGATATGGCACAAGCATACGGTATGGCCGACTTGATTATTTGTAGATCAGGAGCATCTACCGTTGGTGAAATTATGAGTGCTGGGGTAGCTGCAATTTTTGTTCCGTATCCATATGCAGTTGATGATCATCAGCGTTATAATGTGGAAGAATTAGTAAAGTCTGGAGCTTCTTTTATGGTTTTGCAAGACGATATTAGTGCGGGTTTATTGGTGTCAATAATAAAATCGCTTAATCGTGTAGAGTGTTTGAAAATGGCAAAACTTACTCGCGGATTTGCGATACCAGATAGTACGGATAGAATTATTACAGTTATTAAAAAATATATTATATAGGTTATAAAATGAGTGAATTAGCAAGTTATGCCCTAAAAACTAGTGTCGGACGAATTTATAATGAAGAGATTCCCAAATATCGTACAGATTTTCAGCGAGATAGAGACAGGATTATTCATTCTAGTGCCTTTAGGCGTCTTGAATATAAGACTCAGGTTTTTATTAATCATGAAGGTGATTTATTTCGTACCCGGTTAACGCATAGTTTAGAAGTTGCCCAAGTGGGGCGTTCAGTTGCTAACGCTCTTAATCTGAATGTTGATTTGGTTGAGGCTATTTGTTTAGCTCATGACTTAGGTCATACCCCTTTTGGGCACACTGGGCAGGATGAACTAAATCGGTGTATGCTGCAATCAAATGGTGAAGGATTTGAGCATAACTTACAATCATTAAGAATCGTTGATAAGTTAGAAGAAAGATACGCATTATTTGACGGATTAAATCTTACGTTTGAAACTCGTGAGGGGATTTTAAAACATTGTAGCTTAAGTAAAGCCAAAGAATTAGGTAGTCTTGGCGAACGCTTTGTACAGGGTGCTAGACCTAGTCTTGAAGCACAGTTGGCTAATGTGGCAGATGAGCTGGCTTATAATTATCACGATGTAGATGATGGGCTTCGTGCCAATTTGCTCGATTTTGAACATTTACAGGAAGTAACTTTAATAAGAGAACAATTAAAAGTTATTTTGGCAAAACACCCTAATCTAAAAGCTCGACGGTTGCATAAAGAGCTTGTTCGGCAACTGATTAATATTACTATATATGATTTAATTGAAACTACAAATAATAATATTAGAATAAATGCTATATCAAGTGTTGATGAGGCAAGAATTGCTCCACTTAGTGTAAGATATAGTGATGAAATGTCACAAATGCAGCGAGAACTTAAAAAATTTTTAATGAAAAATATGTATAGGCATAGTAAAATCATGCAATTAAGATTTAAAGCAAGTAATATTATTAGATCGTTATTTGAAGCTTATATAAGTGATTCCATGCTATTACCAGATCAGTATCAAAGGCGCATTGATTTAGATGGAGTTCACCGTGTTGTAGCTGATTATATTTCTGGAATGACAGATCGTTATGCTTTTCGTCAGTATAATCGCTTGTTTACTGTTGAGTCAGTATAAACTAAGCTTGGAGTTAAAATGGTAACAGTTAAGGCCAGCTTTTATGATGTCAATTCTTGGCTTGATATTCATCGAGAGATGTTTGAGCCTGAAGATATAGAAAACTTCGAAAAGGCAATTAAAATTGCTGAAGTATATTATCAAGGCAATAAATTTTATCCAACAGACATTGATTTATTGATGCACGCACTTAACTGTGCAGCAACTGTTGCAAGTCTCAATCTTTATCCTGATGCTGTTATTGCTACTATATTATTTGCCATTCCTAAATTTTGCCCCAACTGGGCGGCTGAATTAGCTATATTTGACCCTAAAGTGGTTGAGCTAGTCAATGGTGCAACCAAAGTTACTCAAATCAGGCGCTTAGGAGCTTTGGCTGATGTCGAAAATGAAGGTCATAAGAAAGAGCAGGTTGAAGTAATGCGTAAGATGTTGCTTGCTATGGCAAGTGATATTCGTGTTGTTTTGATTGTGCTTGTTGGGCGTGGTGAGTTGATGTTAAATCTGAAGTCATGTACTGATCCCCAGATGCAACAAAAGATAGCTACAGAAACTGTAGAGATTTTTTCACCACTTGCTAATCGTCTTGGTGTGTCACAAATTAAATGGGAGCTAGAAGATTTATCTTTTAAATATATGCACCCAGAGCAGTATAAAAAGATAGCGCAACTTCTTGATGAGACTCGTGAAGAACGTTTAACTTATATAGAACACATCAAAGCATTTTTAGCTATTCATATGGATCAAAGCGGTATAAAGGATTATGAAGTTACTGGACGCGCCAAACACATTTATTCCATATGGAAGAAAATGAAGAAGAAAAACTATGGTTTTGATGACTTATACGATATACGTGCTGTACGCGTCTTAGTGCCTGAGGTGAGTGATTGCTATACGGTTCTTGGGATTGTTCATACCAAATATTCACCTATCCCGGGTGAGTTTGATGATTATATTTCTCATCCAAAACCAAATAACTATCAAAGTCTTCACACCTGTGTAATTGGTCAGGATGGTAGAGTAATTGAAATCCAAATAAGAACTTTTGCGATGCATGACCATGCTGAGTATGGTGTTGCGGCACATTGGAGGTATAAGGAGTTTGGTGAAAAGGCTCATGTAGATAATCAGGCGTTTGCCGAAAAATTAGCATGGTTACGTCAGATTTTAGATTGGCGTGATGAGTTAACAGATAAAGGTGATATTACTAATATATTTAAAAATGAAATATTTAATGATACTATTTATGTTATGACTCCAAATGGACGTGTGGTTTCACTACCAAATGGCTCAACTCCCATTGATTTTGCATATCATGTGCATAGTGATATTGGGCATAAATGTCGTGGTGCCAAGGTTGATGGACGTATTGTTCCTTTGTCTACAGAGCTTAAAAATGGTCAGAGAATAGAAGTTCTTACCGTTAAAGAAGGTGTGCCTAGTATAAATTGGCTTTATGACGGGTTTGTAAAAAGTACTAGAGCAATTAATCATATTCGTAGATTTATACGTAATCAAAATTTAGACGAATTTCAAGAGTCTGGTATTGAGATTTTTGAACGTGAATTATCTAAGTTTCATAATAGCGCAAGACCAACTATGAGGGCTATTTTATCTGAACTAAACTATGAAAATGATAAGAGTATGTATGTTGATATTGGGCGTGGTCATTTAAGGCCTAGTGATTTACGATCTAGTATTGGGCGTTTGATAGATAATGCCTCAGGAAATAGTAAACCAGAACCTAAAATAGAGAGTGCAGATTTTGTAAATGAGGTTCGAGATGATACTAAAAAATTATCAGGGATCTTGGTTGAAGGTGTTTCTGGTATAGTAACTCATATAGCAAAATGTTGTAAACCCCTCCCTGGGGATGCAATTATAGGGTTTATTACTCATGGTAGAGGCATAGCAATTCATCGTAATAGTTGTAATGAAGTAAAGCGCGAGGCAAGGAGGTTCTCAAATAAAGTTATTAAGGTTGAGTGGGGTAGTACTCCAGCTTCTTCAGTATTTAATGCTGATCTAGAGGTCATAGCGAATGACCGTTCGGGGTTGTTGCGTGATTTAACTGATTTATTTGCTATGGAAAAGGTTTCTATCTCTGGACTTAGGACTGTTTGTAAAAATAATAAAGCTCATATGGTGTTTACTTTAAAAATAGGTGGTGGTGATTTTGATTTCTCATGGTTAATCAATAAAGTCTTTAGAGTTAGTGGTGTAATCGGGGTTGTACGCAAATAAAGTAAAACATACTTGCATTTTAAAATAGCTACATGCTATAATAATCAACTCATTCAGAGAAATAATCGGTTCCCAAGACAATTGGGTCCAAAACTGATGCGTTAGACGTATTAAGTTGGAAAGGTAAAAATAAAATGATTCAAATGCAAACAGTATTAGAAGTTGCTGACAATACTGGCGCACGTAAAGTTATGTGCATCAAGGTATTAGGTGGTTCAAAGCGCCGTTATGCCGGTGTTGGTGATATTATTAAAGTGTCGATTAAAGACGCTGCTCCGCGTGGTCGGGTAAAAAAGGGTGATGTTTATAATGCAGTGGTTGTTAGAACTGCTAAAGGTGTTCGTCGTAATGATGGGGCTTTAGTTAAGTTTGATTCAAATGCCGCAGTATTATTAAATGCTAAGTTAGAGCCAATCGGTACGCGTATTTTTGGTCCAGTAACTCGCGAGTTACGTACTGAGAAATTCATGAAGATTGTTTCTCTAGCACCAGAAGTAATTTAAGGTAGGTAAACTATGAAAAAAATTCATAAAGGTGATGAAGTAATTGTTATTGCTGGTCGCGACAAGGGTAAAACTGGTGAGGTGTTGCAGATGGTTGATGGTGAGAAAGTGGTTGTTGCTGGTGTGGCTGTTGCAAAAAAACACGCTAAGCCAAATCCTGCTAAAGGTATCACTGGTGGTGTGGTTGATAAAAATCTACCCATACATATTTCAAACATTGCAATTTATAATAAAGAGACCAAAAAAGCTGATCGCGTTGGTATTCAAGTTGTTGATGGCAAAAAAGTGCGGGTATTAAAATCTACCGGTAAGACGATTGGTTAAGGGGCGATAATATGGCAAGATTAAAAGAATTTTATATAACTGAGATTGTTCCTCAGTTAATGAAGCAGTTTAACTATACTTCAATAATGGAAGTACCGCGTATAGAAAAGATTACTCTTAATATGGGTGTTGGTGAAGCGGTTGCTGATAAAAAAGTAATGGAGTTCGCAGTGTCAGACTTGACTAAGATTTCTGGTCAAAAGCCTGTGGTTACAAAGGCTCGTAAGTCAATTGCGGTTTATAAAATTAGAACTGGTTACCCAGTTGGGTGTAAAGTTACATTGCGTAAAGTAAGAATGTACGAATTCTTAGATCGTTTAGTAAGTATAGCATTACCTCGCGTACGTGATTTTCGTGGTTTATCTGCGAAGTCATTTGACAAGGGTGGTAATTACAACTTCGGGATTAAAGAGCAAATCATATTTCCTGAGATTGAATACGATAAAATCGATGCACTTCGTGGTATGAACATTACTGTTACTACAACTGCTAAAACTAGTGAAGAAGCTAAGGCGCTACTTAAAGCGTTTAGTTTCCCTATTAAATAAAGGATATTCTGATATGACAAGATTAGCTTTGGTTGAAAGAGAAACAAAACGTGCAGAAACAGTAAAGAAATTTGCTGCTAAGCGTGCTGCTATTTTTTCAATTATCAATAATTCACAAGCTTCTGAAGAAGAAAGATTTGATGCTAGACTAGCTTTACAAAAATTACCACGTAATTCATCTCCATCAAGAAAACGTAACCGTTGTGCCTTGACTGGTCGCCCTCGTGGAACGTTTCGTAAGTTTGGTATAGCGCGCAATAAACTAAGAGAGTTAGCGCTAAAAGGTGATATACCTGGCATAATCAAGGCCAGCTGGTAAGAGAAGAAGGAGTAAATAAAAATGATGCAAGATACAATTGCAGATATGCTAACACGAATAAGGAATGCACAATCTGCAACAAAAGAAACTGTAGTTATGCCTTCCTCTAAAGTGAAAGTTTCAATAGCTGCTGTGTTAAAAGACGAGGGTTATATAGAAGAATATAAAGTTACAGGTGATGTTAAACCTGAGCTTTCTATTACTCTTAAGTACTACGCTGGACGCCCGGTAATCGAAAAAATTGAACGCATTTCGCGTCCTGGGTTGCGTATTTATCGTAGATGTGATGAATTACCTACTGTAATGAATGGTTTAGGTGTTGCGATAGTTTCAACTTCACGTGGAGTTATTACTGATCGTCGCGCTCGTTCTTTACAGGTTGGTGGTGAAGTTATTTGTGTAGTTGCTTAATATACTTTGAGGAGTAAAATAAATGTTATCTCGTATTGCTAAAACACCTCTTGGTATCCCTTCAGGGGTAGAAGTAACCATAAATGGTTCGCAGGTAAAGGTAAAGGGTTCTTTAGGGCAGGCTGAATTCACATTCAATCCAGCTGTTGCTATCGCTAAAAAAGATAATTCTGTGGTATTAGAAACAGTTGAAGAAACTGTTTTTGCTAAGGCGTTGTCAGGTACAGTTCATGCACTTATCAAAAATATGATAGTTGGTGTTACATCTGGTTTTGAGAAAAAGCTAACTATTATCGGTGTTGGTTATCGTGCTCAAGCACAGGGTGAAAGCTTAAATCTAACTCTTGGGTACTCTCATCCAGTTGTTTATAAAGCGCCAAATGGTATTAAGATTGAAACGCCTACACAGACTGAAATATTAATCAAAGGTATTGATAAACAGTTGGTTGGTAAGGTGGCAGCTGATATTAGAGGTGTTAGACCTGTAGAGCCTTATAAAGGTAAGGGTGTTCGTTATTTTGATGAACAAGTTAGTCTAAAAGAAACTAAGAAAAAATAGTTAGGAAAGCAGAAAAATGAGTACTAATAAAAAAGATGCTAGACAAAGACGTGCTAAAAGTACAAGGTTAAAAATTGCCGAGCTTGGCGTTAAACGTTTGGTAGTGTACAAATCTAATAGTCATATCTATGCGCAAGTTATCGATGAAGGTGGCGCAGTGGTGCTGGCACAAGCTTCTACTTTATCTAAAGAATTAGCTGATAGTATTAAAAATGGTGGAAATGTTGAAGCCGCTAAATTAGTTGGTAAAAATATTGCTGAAAAAGCAAAAGTAGCTGGAGTAACCAAAGTTGCTTTTGATAGATCTGGATTCCGTTATCACGGTCGTGTTAAAGCCTTGGCTGACAGCGCACGTGAAAATGGCCTTGTGTTCTAGTTGGAGTAGATAAATGGCTGAGATTAAAGATCAATTTATAGAAAAGATGATAAGCGTTAACCGCGTAACTAAAGTGGTTAAAGGCGGTAGGATTATGGGCTTTGCTGCTCTTACAGTCGTAGGTGACGGTGATGGTAGTATTGGAATGGGTTCTGCTAAATCAAAAGAGGTGCCGGTTGCAGTTCAAAAAGCTGTGAAGGAAGCGCGTAAAAACATGGTTAAAGTGTCGCTTAAAAGTGGTACGGTGCATCATACTGTAACTGCACGTCACGGTGCAACTACAGTATATTTGCAACCCGCTAAAGATGGTACAGGTATCATCGCAGGTGGAGCAATGCGTGCTGTATTTGAAGCTGTTGGTGTAAAAAATATTACTGCTAAGGTTCATGGTTCAACAAACCCATACAATGTGGTTCGTGCAACATTAAGTGCCCTAGAAGCTGTATATACTCCATCAGAAATTGCTGCTAAACGCGGTAAGACAGTTGAAGAAATTTTAGGAAACTAATTATGACTGAAAATACAATTAAAACTGCTAATTCTAGCGCCTCAGGTAAGATCAAAATAACTTTAGTGAAAAGTTTAATTGGTCGTTTAGAGGCTCATAAAGCTTCTGCTCGTGGTTTAGGTTTAAGTAAAATCCGCCAAACGGTAGAAGTAGCTGATACTGTAGAAAATCGTGGTATGATAAATGCAATTGGCTTTTTATTAAAGTGTGAGGGTTAATCATGTTTTTAAATACAATTAAACCAGCTAACGGTGCTAAACATTCAAGTAAGCGCGTTGGTCGTGGTATTGGTTCGGGTTTGGGTAAGACTGCTACTCGCGGTCATAAGGGTCAGAAGAGTCGTGCTGGTGGATTTCATAAGGTAGGTTTTGAAGGTGGTCAAATGCCGCTTCAAAGGCGTTTACCAAAAAGAGGTTTTAACTCTATGAATCTAGGTGCTGAAGTAAGGTTATCTGATCTTAATATTTCAAATTTAACTGATGTTGATTTTTTAACTTTGGTAGCTGCTGGTTTAGTGTCGCAGCATGCTAATAAGATCAAAATCATCAACACTGGAAAAATTGAAAAAGCAATTAATGTACGTGGTGTTGGTGTAACTGCAACAGCAAAAGCGGCAATTATTGCTGCTGGCGGAAGTGTTGAGTAGAAACTTAGGTAATATATATGGTAGCTAAAGCAAATAAATTCGGTGAACTTAAAAATCGTATTTTATTTTTACTTGGGGCGCTTATCGTCTTTCGTATTGGTGCACATATACCAGTACCAGGGATTGACCCAATTCAGCTAGCTAAGCTTTTTAAGTCTAGCCAAACTGGATTACTAGATATGGTGAATATGTTCTCAGGTGGAGCATTGTCACGTTTTACTATTTTTGCACTAGGGATAATGCCATACATTTCAGCTTCTATTATCTTACAGTTGTCATCAGAAGTATTTCCATATCTGATCCAGCTTAAAAAAGAAGGTGAGAATGGTCGCAAAAAAATTACTCGGTATACTCGTTATGCAACAGTAATTTTGGCTACAATACAAAGTTTTGGTATAACAGCGATGTTATTTAAACAGCCAGGTTTGGTATTGTTGTCACAAGTTCAATTTTTTGTAACGGCAATGGTATGTTTGGTTGCTGGGACGATGTTCTTGATGTGGCTTGGTGAGCAAATTACAGAGCGCGGAATTGGTAATGGTGCATCAATGATAATCACTACTGGTATTATTTCTGGTATTCCAGGTAGTATTAGTAAGACATTGTCTCTAGCATCAAATGGATCAATGTCAATATTTTCGGCAATAGTAGTATTTCTTCTGGTAATAGCAATTACCTATGTAGTTGTTTTTGTTGAAAGAGCCCAACGTAAGATACCTGTTAACTACGCTAAGCGTCAAGTTGGCAATAAGATTATGCAAGGTCAAAGTACCCATTTACCGTTAAAAATTAATTTAGCTGGAGTTATTCCACCTATTTTTGCTTCAAGTATTATCTTGTTTCCAGCAACTGTAATTGGTTGGTTGGCACATGGTAAGCTAAGCTTTTTATCTGGTATTGGAGATTCACTACACCCAGGTCAGCCTGTATATGTGATTTTGTATGCTACAGCGATAGTGTTTTTCTGTTTCTTTTATACTGCTTTGGTCTTTAATCCTAAAGATACCGCAGATAATTTGAAAAAAAGTGGTGCATTTATTCCGGGTATTCGCCCAGGTGAAAATACTGCTAAATACATAGAAAAAGTTATTTTAAGGTTAACTTTATCGGGCGCCGTTTATATAACTTTGATTTGTTTATTGCCTGAAATTTTGATCTTAAAATGGCATGTGCCGTTTTATTTTGGTGGAACTTCATTATTGATTGTTGTTGTAGTTATGATGGATTTAATGACTCAAGTTCAATCGCAAATTATGTCGGTTCAGTATCAAAGTTTACTTAAAAAAGCAAATCTAAAAAGCTTTTAGTTTGTAACAGAAAGATTAAAAAATGGCAAAAGATGATGTGATACAGTTTGAAGGTGAAGTGACAGAAGCGTTACCTAATACAATGTTTCGCGTTAAGTTAGAAAATGGTCACGAGGTATTGTGTCACATTTCAGGTAAGATGCGGATGAACTATATTCGTATTTTGCCAGGGGATAAGGTAACTGTCGAAATGACACCTTATGATTTAAACAAAGCTCGCATAGTTTTCCGTGCGAAGTAATATTTACAGGGTTTTATAATGAGAGTTCAACCTTCAGTTAAAAAAATATGTCGTAATTGCAAAGTCATTCGTCGCAAGGGTGTTGTGCGAGTTATTTGCAAAGAAGCTAGACATAAACAAAGGCAAGGATAATATTTATTCGCGTATGCGGATAAGTGGATTTATAAATTAGTTACTACTAAATGGTAATTTTGTTATATAATTATTGGTTAATTTTAAAAAATATTTTTGTGAGGTAAAGTGATGGCACGCATCGCTGGTGTTAATATTCCTGATAATGCGCATATCGTAATTGGTTTGCAGCATATATATGGTATTGGTTCTTCTCGTGCAAAACTTATTTGTGGAGTTGCTCGTATCGATCCACAAACTAAGGTTAAAGATTTAGACCAAGAAAAAATGGAGGCTGTACGTAACCAAGTTGCAACTTTTGCAATTGAAGGTGATTTACGCCGTGAAGTTTCAATGAACATTAAACGTTTAATTGATCTTAAATGTTACCGTGGTGGTCGGCATCTAAAAGGCCTACCTGTTCGTGGTCAACGTACTAAGACAAATGCACGTACCAGAAAAGGACCTAGAAAGTCTATTGCTGGTAAGAAAAAATAAGTAGTTAAGAAGGTATATATATGACAGTAAAAGCAAACACAGCTGCTCGCGCTAAGAAAAAAGTTAGAAAGGTAGTTTCAGAGGGTGTTGCACACGTGCATGCATCTTTTAATAATACAATTATAACAATCACGGATCGTCAGGGGAATGCATTATCTTGGGCTAGTTCTGGCGGTGCGGGGTTTAAAGGATCGCGTAAAAGTACACCATTTGCAGCACAGGTTGCTGCCGAGAAAGCTGGTAAAGTTGCCCAAGAGTGTGGAATTAAAACATTAGATGTTCTAGTACAAGGGCCAGGCCCAGGTCGTGAGTCTTCTATCCGTGCTCTAAATGCGTTGGGAATAAAGATATTAAGTATAGCAGATGTGACGCCTATTCCTCATAATGGATGTCGTCCGCCTAAAAGACGTAGAGTATAAGGAGTAGTAAGAAATGGCAAGATACACAGGACCTAGATGTAAATTAATGCGTCGTGAAAAGCTAGATTTATCTTTAGTTAGTAGCAGAAAAAGTGCAGATTCGAAATGTAATTTAGCGGTAGCACCTGGTCAACATGGTGCAAAATCAGGTGGTAAACTATCTGATTATGGTATTCAATTACGTGAAAAACAAAAAATTCGTCGTATTTATGGTGTTTTAGAGCGTCAGTTTAGAAAATACTTTGCTGAAGCTGAACGTAGAAAAGGCTCTACAGGTGATAATTTACTTAAATTGCTTGAGTCTCGTTTAGATAACGTTGTTTATCGTATGGGTTTTGGTTCTACACGTGCTGAAGCGCGCCAATTAGTTTCACACAAATCAGTTTGTGTAAACGGATCTTTAGTTAATATACCTTCATATCTAGTAAAAAGTGGTGATGTAGTAAGTATTGCTGAAAAATCACAAAAACAAGTGCGAGTATCTGAAGCTTTGTCTCTTAGTGAACAAATTGGTTTTCCAGCTTGGGTAGATGTAAATGCTAAAAAAATGGAAGGCGTATTTAAGACTGCACCAGAAAGAAATGAGCTTTCAAGTGATATGAATGAGCAGTTGGTAGTTGAATTCTACTCTAAATAATCATTAATATATAAGAGTTGTTAAGGAATAGAAAGTATGCAGGAATTAGCAAACAAAAATCAACTGCTTAAACCAAAGTCTATCAGTATACACCCTATTGATAGCAATAGCAACAGTTGTAAAGTAGTTATGGAACCATTTGAGCGTGGCTATGGACATACACTAGGTAATGCACTTAGACGTGTGTTATTATCATCAATGGTGGGTGTGGCAGTTACTCGCGTTAAAATAGCAGGTGTTAATCATGAATATGCGGTAATTGATGGTGTTAGTGAAGATGTGGTTGATATTTTATTAAACCTTAAAGGTTTGATATTTAAACTTCATGGGCGTGATAGTGTTAATTTACATCTAAAAAAATCTGGTCCGGTAGTTGTTCGTGCTAGTGATATTGAGCTTACTCATGATGTTGAGGTTATTAATCCAGAGCATATTATTTGTAATTTGACAAAAAATATTGATATTGATATTGAGATTACGGTTGAGACTGGGATTGGTTACCAAGCTTCTACATTACGTACTGAGGAAGAGTCTGTATCTGTTGGTTGGATTAATCTTGATGCTGGTTTTTCACCAGTTACACGTGTGATGTTTAACGTAGAAAATGCACGGGTTGAGCAAAAAACTGACTTGGATAAATTGGTTTTAGAAATTGAAACTAATGGAGTTATAACTCCTGAAGATGCAGTAAGATCTGCTTCTAAACTATTGATTGAGCAATTATTGGTATTTGCTGGTTTAGAGCATATGCCTGAAATGGAAACTGTTACTCATAAGTTAGCTAAAGTTAAAGAAGAACCTGAGATTGATCCGGTGTTTCTTGAATTAGTTGATAATCTTGAGTTGACTGTTAGAAGTGCTAATTGTCTGAAACATTTGGATATTAACTATCTTGGTGATTTAGTTCAATTTTCAGAAAATGAACTTCTTAGAACTCCTAACTTAGGGAAAAAATCGCTTACAGAAATTAAAGAATTACTGGAAGCTCGTGGATTGAAACTTGGTTTGGCTTTGGAAAACTGGCCACCAGCATCATTAAAGAAAAAAAATAGTTACTTATAGTAACATATTATAAAGGATGTAGAGTATGCGCCATCGTTGTGCTCACCGTAAATTAAATCGTACTTCATCACATAGAAAAGCTATGTTTAAGAACATGGCTGTAGCATTAATTAAGCATGAAGCAATTGTAACAACATTACCTAAAGCTAAGGAGCTACGTAAAGTAGTTGAGCCATTGATTACTTTGGCAAAAAACCCGAGCTTAGCTAATCGTCGTTTAGCTTTTGACCGTATTCGCGATCGTGATATGGTGGTAAAACTATTTGATGTATTAGGTCCTCGTTATACAGAGCGTCCTGGTGGATATACCCGTGTATTAAAATACGGTTTCCGCAATGGCGATAATGCACCGCGTGCTTTCATCGAATTAGTAGATAGACCTGCTGATTCTGAAATAGTTGAAGATGCAGCTGCTGAATAATTATTTAGTTTAACTCTAAAAAAGGCAATTTATTTTATAAATTGCCTTTTTTATTATAGATTTTATTAATAATGGTAGAACAATTATATTACAAACTCTAAAAAGCAATTTTTTATAGAGCTTCGTGAGCTTAAGAAATGGGTCTAACCTCGTCTAAAAAGTAATTAATTAGACTAAGTTAGACTAAAACTCAGAGTGTTTAAATAAAGCATCAGCAATGATGATGATTGCAGTACAAATATAGCCAAATTATTGTATAATATCGGTTATCAGTTTGAGTGAGAATTATGGGTAGATTTATAAAACTAAATTGGATAACTTATTGTGTACTAATTTTTGTGGTTAGTCGTATAATAATGTTATATCAGTTTCAGTTAGCCAATGAAATATTGGCGTACAGCCTTGATCGCCTGAAAACTGATCCACCTTTAGATGGTCCGCGTACTGCAGCAGATCTCTTTGCAGAAGTCGGCAACACAATCACCGAACGCGGTCTTGGCGGACGTGCAGCGCTGGGTGTATT
>CAZJFO010000035.1:0-16782 GCA_964545465.1 uncultured Neisseria sp. | reverse complement strand
ATGGTTTATTTACTATTTAAAGCTAGTTTTATAATGAATACTCTTGTAAACTACAAATATGCCCCAAGAAACAAAGCTTATTTTGTACCACAAGCACAATATCTGGAAAGTTTAGTCAATAACAATGTGCTTTGGGCGTATCCTGCGATGTCGACGCTAGATAACTATATAAATATCGATGATACAAACACCAATAGTATAATGTCCAATAAAACACAACTAAACTATGAGAACCACTTTAGTGGCTTTCATCCTTATCCTGAAAGCATGATTAAACAAGCTCAGTTATATTGGAACATGGGCAACAAAAAAGAAGCTAGACGATATGTAACACTAGCTCTTATATCATATCCAGTATATAAGTCAAGCTACCTATCATATTTAAAAGATAAAAAATACTCTGAGTTAGCTAAAGTAGTTAATGGTTATCAATATAAAAAATAAGGACTTTTCTAGAATCCACTACAGGAACTCAATCATACATTTGATAAGTTTCATGTGATTAAGATACTTAAGAAGTAGTAGATGAAGTACGAGCTAAAGAGCCTATTTCAAATGTATTGATTTGTAAGTTTTTTAATAAATTTGCATTTGATGAATTAATTTGCTACAATCATCAAATTAGATTATAATGTTAGGGAAAGCTTTTAATGAGAAACGATGGTAGACTAGATACACAATTACGAGATGTTAAGATTACACGGCATTATACCAAATATGCTGAAGGTGCAGTTTTAGTTGAATTTGGTGAAACTAAGGTATTATGCACAGCTACGGTTGAAGATAGAGTGCCGCAGTTTTTAATCGGTAAAAACAAAGGTTGGATTAGTGCTGAGTATAGTATGCTTCCTAGAGCCACGCATATACGCAGTAAACGTGATAGTGTATCTGGTAAGGTAAATCCTAGAGCTCAAGAAATTTCGCGTCTGATAGGTAGAAGTCTAAGGGCGTGTGTTGATTTAAGCCATATAGGGGAGCGTCAGATTTTGATAGATTGTGATGTTATTCAAGCTGATGGCGGTACCAGAACGGCAAGTATTACTGGAGCTTTTGTAGCTTTATATGATGCGTTGAATAAACTGGTTGATGGCGGAAAAATTCCAGAACATCCTGTTAAGAAGTTTATGGCTGCGGTATCAGTTGGAGTCTATAAAGGTGTCCCGATGCTTGATCTTAATTATTTAGAAGATAGTACGTGTGATGCTGATATGAATTTTGTTATGCTCGAAGATCTTGGAATAGTAGAAATTCAAGGAACCGCTGAGGGTGCAGCTTTTAGTCGTCGGGAAATGAATGCATTACTGGATTTAGCAGAAATTGGGATTACGCATTTAGTTACCAAACAAAAACAATCCCTAGAGATTAATCATTAATTGGTTGGAGAATTTATTATAGCCTTTATAAGAAACTTTTTCTAGCGTTCATAAATCCATAATACTTAATAATTTTAGCAATTCTATAAACGGGATACTAATTTAGTATAATTCAATAATAATTTTCCACCTCAAAATAAGTAACTCAAAACTAAATAAATATTAATACTAAAAACTGTTATACCAAGTTGAATTGGGGTAGCTATATTTTGTATAAAGTTTAAAGATTTTTGCCTACCATTTTTGGGGGTATAAAATCCTATATAAAGTATGATTAAATCATTACATAAAGTACTAAAATATTCAGTATAAGTATCCAATAAGCTGTTATTGATCGCTTTATAACTAGACATTTTTTATTTTAAGGGATAATAATTGTTTAGCTGTCTGTTGTACAAATCAAATGTTTTTACAACAATCTTAATTATGAAATTTAGTTAAAAGGATTTATTATGAATTTCAACATGCACTTTAAAAAAAATAAGCTGTTTGTAATTTTAGCCTGTCTAGGGTTTTCTAGTTTTAGTTATGCAAGTAATCCGCAGTGTAATAATTGTACAACACCACCTGGAGTTGGTGGTGATCCAGAGCATGATCAAGATGGAAGCACTGTGGAGGTATGGAGTTCATGCATTATGGAGAATAATGGTGCTACCGCCTATGCTCATGGGGTTATGGGAATGGGGTGCGATTTTGGAGCTGTGCTAAATTTTACATGTGCCAATGACGAGGGCCATTTTAATGTGGATGAGTATGATTTTGGTTACAGGAGGTTAAAATGTAATGGTCCTGTGTATAATTTTGATATACATAATAAGACCAGTTATGATATAGTTAACATGGATTATAATGGTCAAGATTATAAGTATCATCCATCTATAGGCACAAATAGTAATAAAACTTTCACAGATATTATACATCCAGGTGGTACGTTAAATACTGGTTCCATAGTAGTTGATCCAGATTTTGCTATAGCAAATAATAAAGCCGGTAGCTTACTAATTAGTGCTAACTTTCTAGATAAGCAGCAAACTATTGCGAACCCTATAGTTAGTAGAGGAACCCCTTCTAATTATAAACTAATTAGCGATCCAAATATTATTCCGACACCACCTTCGCTACCAATTGCTTGTATGGTATCTGCTAAAAGTACCACGGCTAATAGTCCAGGGAGTTCGTATATAATTCCAACTATTATGGAAGGTCAAATAACTATGTGTGTAAAAAGAGCGAGCATTCACGATAGTGAGTCATACATATTTCATTTAGAAAACTCAGCGGGTCTTGAAAAAGATGATCTAAATTATTATCCTCCTTTTAACTCAATGAAGTCCTTGGAAGACCAAGATAAATTTAATAACTATACCCAAAAAATAGAAGTATCAGGGAGTGACCCTGCCACCAAGGTGTGTGCAAGTATTCCATATTATTTCAAAACCACTCAAAATGGAGTTACGTGTTCAGAGGCAGATAATACTGGAGTTGGTAAAGTTATTGCACCAAATGGTAATAATCTTAGTTTAGCAATTGCTGTAACCAAAGTTACTACCTCAGAGGTTTGGAGAACGGTAATAACAGGAGTTGGAACATATCAAGTTCAAAATAATAATTTAATACCCAATTATAGTCTTACTATAACTAATCCTAGCCTTAGTCCATTTTCAATATATAACAATTATGGTTCTAATAAAGTTGGCGTATCTGATGATGGTAACTCAATTTCTGTATCAAATGGTATCTTTGAGAGTGCAGAATTAGATCTTAATCAGTAATTCGCATTCAAGATGGCCACTATTCTGTAAAAAATTGGTGGTCAACTTGATGCTGCTAAGAGTCAACTTGACATTAATTTATGTTCAACTTTAACAATATAAAGTTGACAGAGAAAGTTGACTGCAGCAACTAATTTTAGCCTTAAGCATTAAAAGAGATGCCTAAGCAGGTTACATTTATTATTCGGGATATAGTTTCTTTAAAAATTCTTTATTCTTAGCTCTACTTTCATGAAGTATAGTATTTATTTCTTTTAACAATAAATCAAACTCATTAAATGGGTATCCCTTATATAAAGATAGATTTAGTTTATCAATTAATTCATGAATGTTTTTATTGTTAATCAATTCTTTTATATCTGAAATTGTATAAATGTTTTTATTAATATATGTTGATGCCCATGAGATCAAAGCGTGATTGAGAGCATTTATATTTTTATCCTTTACCGCTTTTTTAATTAATCTATAACTATGTTGTTTTTTATGCGGAATTAGTTTTTTCTTTATTAAAATTATTAAGATGGCAACTATAGAAGTTATAATTAGCCCAAGATATATCCACCATGGTATAGTGGTTTTATTTGGCTTTAGTATTTTTGGTGTGGTTATAGGTGCTGAGGAAGCTATAGTTTTCTTAGGATCAGCTAATACATTATATGTTTTAGCTTCTAAAACTTCCGTTTTTTCAACTTTTTTATTAATATCCCACCATTTAATTTTAGTTTCAGGAAATTTAATAATTCCACTACTAGTTGGAATGTATACAATTTTAAAGGTTTTTTGTCCCACCAGTTTATCATCTATTATTGAGGTGTCTGTTAATGTCTTATCAGGATATGAATTTATACCTTTAGGGGTATTGGGTTTTAATTCTGGAATTAGATTATATGGTATACCTGTAGCCTCGATGGTAATAGTTCTAGTTACAGGTTGTCCAATTGCTATACTCTCTGAACCTACAGACCATGAGTCTGTTATATGGAGTTTTTTTGCCAAAAGAGTTTGTGGGTTTTTATCTGGTGCTGGTAATACATTAATAGTTAATGGTTTTGACTGAACATTAAAATTACTTAGGGATGCGAAGAGATTATTTGGGTCACGATCCATTATTAAACCACTAATTCTAGCCGGTGGAATATTGGTAGATCCAGCTTTGTTGGGTGTTATTAAAAGTTTCTGTTCGATTACCTCGTATTCTTTTCCGCGGTAGCTACTTCGATACTGAATATTTTTACCAAGTGGCTTAATTTGTGCGTCTGGTATATCTAAATTAGCCATAGATAAGTTGTTTAAAGATACCGTAAAATATAGTTTCAAATTGTAAATAACTGGAACATTAATATAGGTATTTGAGTTATCAAGACTAACATCAATAAAAACTTTAGCATTGCTATTTATAGCTGGAATTTGTTGCTTCCCAGGTTTTTTGGGGGAGAGCGTAACCATAATAGATTTTTGTGAATTCATATTACCATTAATAATACTCATTTGGCTATTATTACTAGTACCCAAAATATCAAAATTATTGCGAAGAGTATCTATTTCTGGAGTGCCATTAGTATTACTAACATCTATATTTAGAGTAAAGGTTTGACCTACTTGGATATTATTTCTATCAATAGTAGCTGGAATTATTGATAGTGCCAAATTAACCAGTAAAAATAATATTATTCCACGTATAAAATGTTTAATCATTGTCTTGCCCACTCTGATAATCGCGTAAAAATTTATTTCGTAACAGCCCACCTGGGTCATCAGGTACTTGAGAAAGTGCTGATTTTACTTCAGCATTTTCTATTTGGGTAGGTGTTTGGTGAGCTGAGTTATCTGGTTTGGCTGTTTGTTGTTCAGTTTTGGTATCTTCTTTAGCATTTTTGTCTAGTTGCTTTTCTTGAGGCTTGGCTTTTGCTTGTTCAGATGAGTTTTTATTATCATTAGAGCCATTTTTAGCGTTCTGTGATTTGTCTTTAGAGTTTTTAGTGTCTGATTTGTCAGGTTTATCGCTCTTATTATTCTTATCAGATTTATTATCTGATTGATTATTTTTATCCTGCTTATCATCAGATTTATCTGATTTTTTGTCTGATTTATCTTTCTGATTATCAGACTTATCAGGATCTTGTTGCTGTTGTTTTAGTTTCTCTAAAAGCTCTTTATTAAATCTAGCCTCAGGGTAATCTTTTTTTAGTTCCAAGGCTTTAGTGTAAGCACTAATTGCTTCATCGTATTTTTCTAGATTGGCTAGGGCATTACCTTGGTTATATAAACCTTCTGCTGAATTATCTAGTTTAAACTCATCATAAGCAGCTTCATATTGTTTGTCGCGGTAATAAGCTACCCCTTTCCAGTTTTTATCAGTAAATTTAGCTGCGGCTAAAGCGTTCTTTTTTTGTTTAAGTAGATTATACCCTTGTTGATTGGGGTTATAAAAAAAATCAGCAATCGACATAGCAAAACAAAAATGCGGTAAAAAGCTTAAGATTAATAGTCTACGTTTTAACATATTTTTTCCAACCATCCACGACGAGCTAAAAACGCTACTAAAAATACCAATAACCAGATTAAATAATGTCCTTCATCTCTCCAAAGGCTTTGGGCTTGTAATTCCCTAGATGCGTGATTAGTTAAATCATTTCTCTGAATCAACAGGTGATCAATATCAGAGTTATCATTACTGAAGTCAACGTAACTACCGTTACCAGAAGTTGCCAAACTACGTAATCTAGTACTTGAGTTCTCAGTACCTATTCCAAGAACCGATGTGGTATATCCATCTGTTGCCAAGGTTTTAGCTTCATTGATAGCCTCATCATTAGGGATGCTATCAGTAATTAATATAATCTCACCGCGAGTATTACCCGCCTGCCTTAATAGTTTAGCTGATTTTTTTAGAGCGGGTAATATATCAGATCCTTGTACTGGAACTATATTATTATCTAATACAGGTACCATTGAGGCTATAGTATTGGTATCACTAGTTAAAGGGGATACCAAAAAGCTACTACCTGAAAAAATTATCATTCCAGTTTGACCTTCAGTGATATTGTGCAATAAATCAATTGATTTATATTTTGCACGCTCTAATCTTGATGGGGGGATATCAGTAGCAGTCATTGAATGAGATACATCAAGAGCGATAACTCGTGCAATATTCTTTTGATATACAGGCTCACCATACTTAGACCAAGTTGGTCCAGCAAGAGCAGAGGTAGCTATTAACCACAAACCAATCAATAGATAAGGTATATAGTTTTTTAAAGTTCTGGTTTCATTTGATATTAAGTGCTTTAGTAAATGTGCATCACAGTATTTTGCCCAGTTGCTACTTGAGGAATTGCTTTTATTAAGGCTAAAAATCAATAATAAAATAGCGGGAATAATTGCTAAAAACCACCATGGACGTAAGAAATGAAATGTCATTATAGTTGTCTCCGAGTTTTCAATATAACTAAAATAAAACTTAAAATTAAAGCTAATCCCAAACTCCATGGGTAGAATGGTGTAATTGGGCGAATTATCACACTGTCAGCTTTTACTGGTTCTAATTGATTTATCCGTGCATAGATATTTCTTAAACTATCGCCATCTTCAGCTCTAAAGAATTGCCCACCAGTTATTGCTGCAATTTGTTTTAAAGTATTGACATCTAAATCACTGGAAGGGTTTATAGTTCTAGCACCAAAAATTCCCGGGATAGTCATTTTACTTGCCCCAATACCAATAGTATAGATTTTGATATGTTCTTTAGATGCTAATTTTGCAGCATCCAGCGGTTGTAGTACTCCAGCATTATTTCCACCGTCAGTGAGTAATATCAAGGCTTTATCTCCATCGGGATAGTCCATCAGTTTTTTTACTGTTAGGCCAATAGCATCCCCAATAGCAGTTTGCTCTCCAGCAAGACCAATAGTTGCATCATCAAGCATTTGAGTTACAGTATGCCTGTCAAAAGTTAGAGGGGTTTGTAAATATGGGACAGAGCCAAATAAAATAAGACCAAGTCTATCGCCAGTTCGATTATCGATAAATTCATGTGCTACATTTTTAACTGTATCAATCCTCGTTATATCTTGTCCGTTCATTGCCATGTCAGGGGTTTGCATGCTACCTGATAAATCTATCGCAAGAAGTAAATCACGACCGCTTTGCTGTACGGGTAATGGTTTACCAAGCCACTGTATTCCAGAACCAGAAATAACTATTAGTACCCAGATTACAGAAGTTATATATTTTAGATATGAAAGTTTTGCTGAATCACTTCGTGTCTTCCCAAAAATATTTGCGATATTTTCAAAAAATGGTACCTTTAATCCGGTGATAATGTTTTCGTGGGTTTTAGGTAATAAATACCTGAGAGTAAATGGTAGTAATACTGCAAGAAGTTCCCACGGGTAGGTCATTTGTATCATAATACAGCCCCAATCCATTTTCTAATTACTAAAAAAAATTGCTCTTTATCCTTTATTTGTTGCGATTTATAAATATCTAATAAACTACGCCCATAACCTTTGGTAAAATCTGTTGTCTTCCCGGTAGCATCTAGAAACATTAGCCATTCTTCACCAAATAAAGTATGTGGTTTTTGTGAGGCATATTTCATAATTGCCACCCGTTTTATTAAGATTGAAGCTTGGCTTAACATCTCGTTAGAGTTTTGATTTTCAATAATATCTAACATTTTATAAATACCCGAAATCTGCCGTTGTTTACGTTTTTTATGAATAGCCCATATAATGGATACAATAGAAGCTATAATAAACAATACCATAAATAGATACCATATTGGTGCGAGTGGTAATATTGATATACTGTTTGGTAAATGAATGTCTTTTAGTTGTTGCAGTATATTATTAGGCATTATTTTATACCTCTTAGGCTATGGTTTACTTTTTTAACTATATCATCGTTAGTTGCTATTTTGAGGAACTGCATATTATTTTTTTGGGAAAATGTTTTTAGTTTTTCTATCTTTTCACTAAAAATTTTTGCGTATAATTTATTATTATTTTTACCCCAGTTAATTTGTAAAAACTTTTTGCCATTATCAGTAAAATTAAATTCTCCGTCTCCTGGTAGTTTTTCCTCTAATGGGTCATATACCAGAATATTAATAACTTGCGACTTTTGTGCTAATAGTTTTAGGTAAGTTTGAGTATCATTTGTAAAAGCATAAAAATCACTAATAACAATGATGGTGCTTCCGCTTTGAACTCTTTGTAGCATAAACTTAAGTGTATTATCTAAGCCACCATTATTTGATCTTATTGCATTATCATTACTTAGCATGTTTAACATTCCTAAGAGTGATTTACGACTGCGATTAGGTTTAATAAATTCTGCTTTTTGATCATTAAATATCATTCCACCAATTTGATCGTTACAATTTAATGTTGCGAATCCAAAAATAGCGGTTAATTTGGAAGCCAAAACGTTTTTGAAGCAAACTTTGGTACCAAATTTCATAGATGATGATTGATCGGTTAGGATATATACTGCTCTTTCGCGTTCTTCTTTATATATCTTGGTATATGGTTTACCTAAGCGAGCACTTAGCGACCAATGAATAAGTCTGATATCATCATAGGGTTGATAAGCCCTCACTTCTTCAAAATCCATCCCACGTCCTCGGGCATGAGATAAATTACCACCTGATTTGACTTGATTAACTTTTTTATGATTAAATAAATTTATCTTGGTAGCATAATAGCGAAGTGCTAAAAGTTCTTTTATGCTAGGAGTTATACCTTGATACATAAGGACTGCTTTAAAAAATATTAAGGTATCGCTACTAATGTTAGAAGTTTATCAATTACTTGATCGCTTGTTATGCCTTCAACTTCAGCTTCAAAAGTAAGTAATATTCTATGCCGTAATACTTCATGTATCATCAAGTGGACATCATGTGGAGTAACAAAGTCACGCCCTTCAAGCCAAGCATTAGCTCTTGCTGTTCTTTCTAATGCTATAGTACCACGAGGACTAGCACCAAAACTAATCCATTTAGTTAGATCTTCATCATATTTACTAGGGTTTCTGGTGGCTAATATTAACTGAATTATATATTCTTCAAGCGTACTACTGAGGTGAATTTTTGATATTTCATCACGTGCGGCAAATATACTTTCTTGACTTAAGTTTGGTTTGTTGATATCAATCTTACTTTCAAGTCGATTTAGTGCCAAAATTTGAGCTTCAGCCCTATGATCAGGATAAGCAATTTTTACGTATAGCATAAACCTATCTAGTTGAGCCTCAGGTAGTGGGTATGTACCTTCTTGTTCTATTGGGTTTTGCGTAGCCATTACCATAAATAGGTTTGGCAATTGATAACTATGCTTACCAATAGTTATTTGACGCTCCCCCATAGCTTCTAAAAGAGCTGATTGTACTTTTGCGGGAGCGCGGTTTATTTCATCAGCAAGGAGGAAGTTATGAAATAAAGGTCCTTGTTGAAACTCAAATTTATGTTCTTCAGGAATGTAAATGTCAGTTCCAGTTAGATCCGCTGGTAATAAATCAGGAGTAAATTGAATTCGGTGGTAGGAGCAATCAATGCATCCAGATAAGGTTTTAATAGCTGTTGTTTTAGCTAATCCAGGGGCTCCTTCTACCAGAAGATGCCCTGAAGATAGTAGCGCAATAACTAAGCGTTTGGTTAATTCAGGTTGTCCTACAATTTTAATGTCTAAATAATCTAATAATTCTTTAAATTTAGGATGTTGTGTCATAGCATGTCCTTAAAAATATCTTGCGGATACAATATCGCACAAAGTTGCACAAAAATTATACAAATACTATATATTGACTAATTGGAAATTTTCAAGAGAGAATCCCATGAAATTTAGTAAAAAACCATAAATATTTTTGCACTTTAACTAAAGCTGTGACGGGGTATCCTGAATTTAAGTACAAAATTCAATACACAATGGATGCTCCTAAAGGTGTAATGCACCCCTATAATAAGACAAATGTTATAGAAACAAATTAGATTAAAATAACCTACAATGTCTTGAGGAAGGAGGATCTTACACTATTCACATGAGGATTTAAGAGTGGTTTATGAAAATTTTACAAAAAGCTACCAGTCTAGGATATAATAGTTCTTTTCTTGTGGTGTATTATTATGACAGCTAAAGTTATCGTTGTTACCAATCAAAAAGGTGGTTGTGGTAAAACCACCCTTACTATGAATCTCGCTGCTACACTTGGTCTAAAAAATAAGGTTCTAGTTATTGATGGCGATCCTCAAGGAAGTGCTACTAGGTGGGCAGCAAGTAGCTCGGATGATATGCCATTTGTCACATCAGTAATGGGTTTAGCTAACGCTGGCGATAAAGTTCATCGCGAAATTAAAAAGTATCTAGATGATTATGAATATATAGTAGTTGATTGTCCTCCTGCAGTAGAAAATCCTTTTACAGGATCTGCTCTAATGGTTGCCGATTTAGCTTTGATTCCGATAGTGCCATCTCCAACAGACTTGTGGTCAGCTATTGGTATTCAGAAATTAATCAATAATGTGATGGTCATGAATGAAAATCTACAAACTAGGCTAGTTGCTAATATGTGTCAAGGTAATATTAGTATTTCCAAAGAAGCTCTTATTTTAATGGGGGAGTTTGAGTTTCCAAAGACTAAGACTGATATATACCAAAGAACAGCATATAGACAAGCAGCTGCTTTTGGTGGTTCAGTTCATAATTTGGATAATATAAAGGCTAAAGATGAACTAAAATCTTTAGTTAAAGAAATAAAAGCAATATTAGTTTAAGAGGTTTAAAGGTATAAATTATGTCAAAATTAAGTAATCTAATGCGAGAATCAATCAGTGCTGAAAAACAAAGCTTGGATAAAAAACCGAATATAAGCCATGTTGAAATCATAACAAATAAGCCACAACAGATTGACTCTGCTTATATGGTGCCTAATCTAGGATTTATTCAGAGTTATTATGAGACATATATAGCAATAATTAGATCCCAAGCTAAACTCTATGAATTAATCCAAAAAGAACAAGTGTCAATTATTGAAAATAATATAGCATCTAGTTTTAAAGTTTTAAATTCATTTAAAAATGGATTTAATTCGTTATAATTTTACTTAGTAATTAGTATGTAAGGGTGCAGTGAACTATCTAACCATTGAAGGATTTTTAGCATATTTTCTGCTGAAACTGTTACACAGCCAATGCTGGCTATATTGTAACCATACCAAATATGCATAAAAACAGCACTACCACGACCTTTTATAATTGGATTCATATTATAGTTAATAATGATACCATACTTGTAGATGCCATCATCTCTTAGCATATTTTCATAGCTATTTGCTGTTGTTGTACCATGTACCCATTGGTTGTACTTTGGATCGTTAGGGTCATCAATAAATTTATCAATGGTAGTTATTTGACGATAATTAACTTTAAGAGTCATATATTCGTTACCAAAAGCTGTCCCGAGTGGGAATAACCCAGCAGGTGTCTTGTTGTCACCCTCTGTTTTATTGTAGCTAATACCTTTTGAGCCAATATTTGCAGTAATTGTGGGTAAAACCTGTTCCCAAGTAGACTCATTTCTTTGTAAGGTGTAAACTTTAGCTACTGGATTATGAAGCGCTTTAACTAAAATTAGTTGTTGGGTTCTTAATGGGATTTGAGTAGAGTGTTTCTCAAGGGTAGTAGATATATCCATTGCATTGACATTAAAACAAATTAGACACAAAAATACACGTAGCATCTTATACTACCTTTAAATTTGACTATTTATAATTGCCTATATATAACTACCCAAGCACAACTATTCCATTATACCATAATATAATTGCAGATATTGTAGTTACTATAATTACTAAGAACATTAAAACTTCAAACTTATTCATTAATAGTTTTTGACCATTTTCATGGCGTGCTTTATAAAATACAAATATACCAATAAAATACATAATACTTGAAATTGCCAAATATTTTAAGCCACCAGCATAAATTAGCCAAATAGAGTATGTTACGGCTACTATTCCTTTTATCAATTCGTAGTAATAGATTTTCTTATCAGTGATAATTAATTTAAAGGCATACATGGCAGCAAGTAAATATGGTATCAGTACTAAGCTTGTTGCTATTTGTATCATATTTAGATAGATTGCGCCGCTTTTATAGGCACAAACGATAAACAGTTGTAATATAATACTGCTGATTAAAAGTGCATTACTTGGCACGAGCTTTTTATTTAATTTGGTAAAAATCCGTGGCATCGTTTTGTCAATTGCAGATAGATAGACAATATTAGTTGCAAGCATTTGCCAAGCTAGAAGCGCTCCTGCTACACAAACAAGAACCGAAACACGAATCAAATTACCACTAATAGGTCCAA
Source organism: uncultured Neisseria sp. (assembly GCA_964545465.1). GTDB lineage: Bacteria > Pseudomonadota > Gammaproteobacteria > Burkholderiales > UBA11063 > Aquella. The sequence continues at coordinate 4,269 of CAZJFO010000035.1, read as the reverse complement.
TAACAGTAGCCATTATCCCCGCGGTAGACGGGGTTTGAAGCGTTTGAACTGAGTAAGTAGTCATAATTCCAAATGGTAATATTGAGATTAATGTATCAATTATTAGAACGACTAAAACACTTAGCATAGTAGCCCGAGCAACATCTTTCATTGATTTAGCGTGAATAGCATAGATACATGCAGCTTCAATTCCAATAAAATCCCATGCGGTTACAAGCATAGTGCTTTTTATTTGGGATAGCATACTACCTAAATGTATATCAAGGGTAGACATATTGCTTTTAAACATATGCCACTGGAAGCCATAACAAAATACTAAAATAATAGCACTTAGGGCTAAGATTTTAACAGTGGTAATTATAATATTTACATATGATGCTTCTTTTATTACTAAGGAGATTATTATATACACAACCCAGATTAATATAGACTCACCAATAAATGACTGTAAGGTTCCTCCTGCAGCTGTACCATGCCCAAAGATTCCAAAGAAGTTACCCAAGGTTGCAAAAATATAGATAAGATAACTTGCATTCCCAAGAAGTGCATTAAGCCAGTATCCCCATGCAGAATTAAATCCTACAAAATCCCCGAACCCAAATTTTGCATAGCCATAAATACCACTTTTAATATCTGGACGTCTTCCTGATATGTACACAAATGACCAAGCCAGAGCAATCATACCTACAGCAACAATTCCCCAGTGGAGAACTACTGCAATAGCACCTGCACGATTGGCAATGTTTTGTGGGATATCAAATACGCCACTACCCATTATGGAGCCAAATGTTAATGAAAAAAGAGCAAAAAAAGTTAGGTCTTTCATTTTTGAATTATTTGATAATATTTTTCTAGCCATTGTATCTCCTAAATTAACATTTCAATTATAGTAAGCTAAAAACTATTATTTAAGCATATTCTTTATCTTACTGCGTGATTATACAACTATTTTTTATGAAGTATGACATATTATTGAGTATTTTTAGAAAAACAATTTTCTCATATAATTTGGAAGTAATAAGGCGCGTAGAAAAATATTTCTGAAATATAATTTTGCTGTGCTAAAATCTTGTCTGGTAGTTGTTTTGTCGTGGGGTATTAATGCAAGTCTTGATTGCCTGGCTAAGGTTTGTTGCTGTAGTTTTAAGTATGGCATTTTTAGTTATAGCGGTTTTTATACTTTATCATATTTCTCTTAAATTGATTCGTTATCCTATTCGTAAAGTATGGACTAAACTTCTGATTTTAGCAACTGGTGCTAAAATTAACTTACATGGTCTAGATTTAGCGTCTCAAGACTTAAGAAATACGATGCTGGTATCCAATCATATATCCTGGCTTGACACGGTTGTTATGCTTAGATTGTGTTATTTACGCTATATAGGTAAGGTTGAAATGCTTAAATGGCCACTTCTTAACATGATCATAAAAGCAGGGGGCACTATATTTATTAACCGCCGGAACAAACGTGAATTATTAAATGTAAATCAACAAGTAGCAAACGTTTTGAATAATGGGGCTACAGTTGGATTGTATCCTGAGGGAACAACTAGTGATGGAATAAAAATTCTACCTTTTAAAGCACCTATTTTAGAGGCTGCATTAATGGCTAAAAGTAATATTATCCCTGTGGTACTTAGTTATCGTAAAGAAGATAATAAACTTGCAACTGAGGTGACTTTTTCGAAAGTTAATTGGCTTACTACAGTAATTAATACTTTGAAGATAAAAGATTTGACAATTAATGTTACTATATTACCAATAGTAAAAAGCACTGATTTTAAAACTCGTGATGAACTTGCGGTTTATTTATATAAAGAAATTAATGCATCATATCAAAGCAAACAATATTTATAGAGCAAGGATCCGAGCCTACGCTTAGGATGACGCGTAGGCAAGTAAAGCAAAGATCTCAGCGGTGCTGGAGTTTACAGGAGCTCAGCACTAAATTAATTCACCATTTACAGGTTCGTTAGCAATTGCTTCACCATCGTTACTGCTAATGTTGTCCTCACGTTCAACTACTTTTGCAACGTCTACTAATGTTTCACCTTCACCTAGATTAATTAGAGTAACCCCTTGAGCAGCACGTCCAGTTTTACGTATTGTAGTAACAGTTGTTCTAATTAATACACCACCAGTTGTGATAAGCATGATTTCATCATCATCAGCAACCAGCTGTGCTGTTACTAGTTTTCCATTGCGTTTGGTAACAGCAATAGCAATAACCCCTTTAGTTCCACGTTTAGTTTCACGGTATTCTGATACCGAGGTGCGTTTGCCAAAACCATTTTCAGTTACGGTTAGAACTTGTGCAAGTTCGTCATCAGTTGTAAGCAAAGCTACAACCTTAGCCCCGCTATTTAGTTTTATACCGCGAACCCCACGGGCAGTGCGTCCCATGTGGCGAACTTCTGACTCATTAAAGCGAACAGCTTGTCCGCTATCCGAAAAAAGCATGATTTCTTGTTTCCCATCGGTAATAGTAACCCCAGCAAGGCTATCTTTTTCGTCGAGGTTAATAGCAATAATGCCACGACTACTTGGTCTTGAGAATGCAGATAGCTCTACTTTTTTAACTATACCTTCTTTGGTTACAAAGAATAGGAATTTATCATCAGTAAACTCTTTAACTGGCAAAATACTAGTAATTTTCTCATCGGCTTGAAGTGGTAGAAGGTTAATAATAGGTTTTCCGCGTGTAGTACGGCTACCTTCTGGTAGGTTATACACTTTAAGCCAATATAAACGTCCAAGTGTTGAGAAGCATAGAACATAGTCATGCGTGTGAGCCATGAATAGGCTGTGGATAAAGTCATCTTCACGAGTTGTGGCTGCAGCTTTGCCGCGTCCACCACGCCTTTGGCTTCGATATTCATCAACTGGCTGCGTTTTAACATAACCTTCGCGTGATAAAGTAACTACCATATCGCGTGGCTTGATAAGGTCTTCATTATCAATATCAGAACCATCAAAAGTAATTTCTGATTTTCTAGGGCTACCAAATTGTTGTTTTACAAGGTTTAGCTCATCTGAAATAATTAGGTTGATACGCTCAGGTTTTTTTAGAGTATCTAATAAGTCTAAAATAGTATCCATAACCTCATGGTATTCTTTTACTATTTTATCTTGTTCAAGAGCTGTTAGTCTTTGTAATCTTAATTCGAGAATAACTTGAGTTTGTACATCTGATAGGCGATAGCCATCACTTTGCATGCCATAAATAGAATCTAGCCAATCTGGGCGAACATCATCAGAATGAACCCTAGATAGCATTGAAACTACAATAGATGACTTCCAGGTTTTTCCCATCAAGCGGGTTTTTGCCTCAACTGGTGTAGCCGATGATTTGATAATTGCAATCATTTCATCAACGTTAGCCAATGCAACTGCCAAACCTTCTAAATTGTGTCCTCGTTCTTTGGCTTTTTTAAGTTCAAATATAGTTCTACGGGTAACTATCTCACGACGGTGGTAAATAAACTCTTCAATAACAGACTTAAGGTTTAATAGTCTTGGTTGCCCATTAACAATAGCTACCATATTAATCCCAAATGAATCTTGCATTTGAGTCATTTTAAATAAGTTATTTAGAATAACATTAGCATTTTCATTTCGTCGTAGCTCTATCACCACACGCATGCCATCTTTATCGGACTCATCACGTATTTCAGTAATGCCTTCAATGATTTTATCTTTTACTAGTTCACCGATGCGTTCACATATTTTGGCCTTATTAACTTGATATGGTAGTTCATCAATAATAATAGCCTGACGATCTTTGGCAATGTCTTCAAAATGAGTGCGTGAACGAATAACTACCCGACCACGACCAGTTCGATAACCCGCTTGAATATCTTTGATGCCAAAAATAATACCAGCGGTTGGAAAGTCTGGAGCTGGAACAAGTTCAATTAATTCATCTATCGTGATTTGTGGGTTTTCAAGTAGTGCTAAACACGCATTAGTTACCTCTGTGAGGTTATGCGGAGGAATGCTTGTAGCCATACCAACAGCGATCCCAGTGCTTCCGTTGACTAATAAATTTGGGAACTTAGTTGGTAATACCACTGGTTCGTTTTCGCTGCCGTCATAATTGGGTGTGAAGTTAACTGTTTCTTTATCAAGGTCAGCTAACATTTCATGAGCAATTTTTGCCATTCTAATTTCGGTATAACGCATCGCAGCAGGAGAGTCGCCATCAACAGAACCAAAGTTACCTTGACCATCAACTAGAGGGTTTCTAAGGGAGAAATCTTGTGCCATGCG
>CAZJFO010000034.1:1091-17406 GCA_964545465.1 uncultured Neisseria sp. | reverse complement strand
TCAAATTGAATAAAAATTATTTCTATAAAATATTAAAAAATGGTCTTGACAACGGGGTCCACTATATCTGGTATTTAATCTTTTATCTCCAAACTTAACTCCACTCAGTTCATTTTCTACCCATTTCTGCATCACTATACTCCTGATTGTTTATATCAGGAATTATAACCTAAGTACCCATACTTGTGGGTAATGGTATGCCCTTTAAGGCGGGGTGGATGTCAAAATCAGCTGTGTCAGAATCAATAAAATCAAGGTCGTTACAAAAATGGTTCGCTGTGACATCTATAATATTATATTGCGATGCAATGTTTTTCTTATAGCTTAACATAATAGAATTTTGTTATACTAATGCACTTGCTATAAAATTTAAAAATGGAGTAATAGAATATATGCGAATTAACTTAATTAGAGTTTTATTCCTTGGTTTTTTTTGTATGAGTACTATTTCTGGATGTTCCAGAAACTCTAAATCAGTAAGCAATAACTCACATCCTCATGATTTACTTCGTATTGATGTTTCAAGTGAAGTGCCAAGCTTAGATCCGGCTTTAGCTGAGGATGATGCCTCGAATCGTGTGACTTATGACTTATTTGCAGGGCTTGTTGACTTTGATCAAAGTAATAATATAATCCCAGGGATGGCATCATCTTGGGATATTAGTTCTGATGCTAAAACTTATATATTTCATTTACGTCCCAATTTGAAGTTTTCTGATGGTGACACGATTACAGCAAATGATTTTGTGTATAGCTGGAGACGCTTAGTTGACCCTAAAGTGGCATCACCTTATAGTTTCTTACTATCTAGTTTAATAAATGCACGTGAAATTATGGATTCTAAACAAAGTCCAGATACTCTTGGGGTATCTGTCCTAGATAGTCTTACTTTGGTTATAAAACTCAGTCAGGCAGATGATGCATTTTTAAATAAAATTGCTTTGCCTAATGCCATGGTTGTTTCAAAAAAGAATATCGAGAAATTTGGTAGTGCATGGACTGAGCCGCAAAATATGGTTACTTCAGGGGCTTATAAACTAAAAGAGCATGTTATAAATGGTTATATTTTAGCAGAAAAAAACTCCAATTTTTGGGATGCAGATAATGTTAGTATCAAAGAGATTAAGTACTTACCTTATGGTGAGAAAAATGCTAGTATTCCAGCATATCTTTCAGGTGGGCTAGATATGACTTTTAAAGCTGTACCTGCGGATCAATTTAGTCAGCTTAAAAAAGACTTTCCAGAAGAATTACATATGTCTAAACTAGAGGCCATGTCTTATTATGATTTTAACTGGAACAATCCAGAACTAGCTAAAAATGCTAAGCTTCGTCAAGCTCTAAGTATGGCAGTTGATCGTAAAGCCTTAACTAATGATGTTCTTAAGATGGGGCAAGTTCCATTATATTCAACTGTTACAGATACTATTGAAGATGGGAAATATAAAGGACTTGATTATGATTGGGAGTCTTGGCCACGTGATCAACAAATAGCAACAGCCAAAAAGTTATATGCTGAAGCAGGTTATAGTAGTAGTAATCCATATACAACTTCTATTAGCTACAATACTGACAATTCAAATAAAAAAATTGCCCTAGCAGTTGCTGCGATGTGGAAGTCAGTTTTGGGGGTTAATGTTAATCTTCAAAACCAAGAGTGGAAAACTTTTATTCAAACAAGACATAAGGGTGGCTACCAAATTGCTCGTGACTCTTGGGGAGCAGATTATAATTCAGTGACTAGCTATACTAACTTGTATGAATGCAATGGTAGTCAAAATAATTCTCATTATTGTAATCCTAAGTTTAATCAACTTCTAGAGCAAGCAAAAGTGGATACTAACTCTGATCATAAAGTGGATACTTATCGTGAAGCTCTAAGAATTCCTTTAGATGATTATGCAATTATTCCATTGTATCAATCTACTAATCAAGTTTTGATTAAACCATATGTTACTGGACTTGACTTAAGTAATAACAGTTTGTGGCATGTGCAATCTAAATGGATGAGTTTGAAGTAGTAAATCATGATAAAGTTTATTTTTAAGAGACTATTAATTGCTATACCGACAATGTTTTCAATTGTATTGTTGGTGTTTCTGCTAGTTCATGCAACTCCAGGTAATCCCTTTGATGGTGAGAAAGCACTATCTCCTCAAGTAATGAAGCAGTTGCTACATCAATATCGTCTTGATTTGCCACTTTGGAAACAGTTTTTTTTATATTTAAATGATTTACTCCATGGTAATCTTGGGGTGTCATATAAATTTATTGGTCAGTCAATTAATAGTTTGATATTCCCTTCTAATATGGGTGGATTTTGGGTTACTCTTCGCTTAGCTACATACTCTATGATAATTACTGTACCACTTGGAATTGTTATTGGTTGTTATTCTGGGCTTAATCGTAACTCGTGGTTTGATAGGATGGTTATTGCAGCTAGTATGTTTTTTTCTGCTGTTCCTACAATTGTAACTGGGCCACTTATGGTTTTGGTTTTTGCAATAACTTTTGGGTGGCTACCCGCTTCAGGGTGGGGGGATGGAGGCTTTCAGAATTTATGTCTACCCATACTAGCCTTGACACTGGCGTACTTGCCGACTGTTGTAGTTGTAACTAGAGGTAGTATTATTGATGTACTAAACTCAAACTTCATTAGAACTGCAAGGGCTAAAGGTTTACCTACTACTAAAGTTATATTTAAACATGCTATTCGTCCAACTTTGATACCCGTAGTATCGCTGCTAGGGCCAATGTTTGCAGGTGTGCTGGTTGGGGCTATTGTAACTGAGCAGGTATTTGCTCTGCCGGGGCTAGGTATTTTAACTACTAATGGTGCTACCAATCGTGATTATAATTTAGTATTAGGAATTACTATTTTTGGTAGTTTCTTAACAATAATTTTCAATTTTTTAGTAGATATTTTATATTTCTTTCTGGATCCTAAGATTAAACAGTAGAGGGTTTTATGTCAAGTGCAGTATCTCAAGTTTTAAAAGTCCCCAAAGCTAATGGTTTTTGGCAAGGAGCTTTTAGAAGGTTTAGACGCAATAAATTATCAATTGTAAGTTTGATTTTTATTTTATTATTAGCTTTTTTATGTCTAATAGTACCTTTCTTAAGTAGCTATAATTATGATACACCGGATTTTGCTAATTCCTTAGTTCCTCCTGGGATGACACATCTTTTTGGTAGTGATGGTTTGGGGCGTGATTTATTTGTTCGCTCATTTATTGGTGGACGTATTACTTTTGAGATTGCATTTGCGGCAACATTAGTTGTGCTTTTAATTGGTGTTCTATATGGTTCAGTTGCTGGATTTATGGGTGGACGTATTGATTCTATAATGATGAGAGTAGTTGATGTTTTATATGGAGTACCCTTTTTATTTTTTAGTATCTTATTACTTACTTTATTTGGGCAAAGTTTGATTTTATCTTTTGTTGCTGTAGCTGCTATCTCATGGCTTGATATGGCAAGAGTTGTGAGGGGGCAAACATTGAGTCTCCGCCATAAAGAGTTTGTTGAGGCTGCTTATGTTTGTGGAGTTAGCAATTGGCAAATTATTATTCGCCACATTATACCAAATCTAATTGGGGTGGTTATCGTGTATGCTGCACTAGTAGTACCTAATATGATAGTATTGTCTGCAGTTCTTAGTTTCTTTGGCCTTGGGGTAATGGAGCCAATGACATCATGGGGGTTGTTGATTAGTGATGGGTCGCAAAATATGACTTCATGGTGGTTATTATTGTTTCCAGCATTATTAATGACTTCAACGCTATTAGCATTTGCTTTTGTTGCTAATGGTCTGCGTGATGCTCTTGATCCTAGATAATATAAAAGGTTAAATATGTCAATTCTTGAAGTACAAAATTTAAATGTTGAATTCAAAGTCCATGATGGTATTGTCAAAGCAGTTGATAATATTAGTTTTAATGTTGCTAAGGGCGAGGTGCTGGGGATAGTTGGTGAGTCTGGTTCGGGTAAAAGTCAAACAGTATTATCAATTATGGGGTTATTAGCTAATAATGGTAAGGTAAACGGTTCGGTTAAATTTATGGGGCAAGAGTTATCTAAGCTTAGCTATAAAGAGCTTAATAAAATTCGCGGGAATAAACTATCAATTATTTTTCAAGATCCAATGACATCACTAAACCCATATCTTACTATTGAGTCTCAAATGATAGAAGTACTTACTTTACATAAAGGTATGAGTAAAAAAGATGCGCAGGTAGAATCTATTAAAATGCTTGATTTTGTTAAAATTTCAGAAGCAAATAAAAGAATTACTCTTTATCCACACGAGTTATCTGGTGGAATGCGTCAAAGGGTTATGATAGCTATAGCATTACTTTGTAAGCCAGAGCTTTTAATAGCTGATGAGCCAACTACTGCTCTTGATGTGACGGTTCAGGCTCAGATTTTACAACTAATTCGGGAATTAAAAACTGAATTTAATATGGGGGTAATTATGATTACCCATGATATGGGAGTTGTTGCTAATCTATGTGATCGTGTAAATGTTATGTATGCTGGGCGCTTAATGGAGAGTGGCACGGTGAATGATATATTTTATGATGCTAAACATCCTTATGCTAAAGCATTACTTGCTTCAATCCCAAGCTTGGTCGATGATGCCAAACGCCTATCAACTATTCCTGGAGAGCCACCAAATCTGATGAGTTTGCCATCTGGATGTGCTTTTCAAAGTAGGTGCCAAAATGTGCATAAAGAATGTATGGCTGGTGAGATTGTACTTCAAGATCTTGGAGATAAACGTTTTGCCAAATGTAATTTAGATTTTATCAGAAGTTAAGCATGCAAAAATTATTAGAAATTAAAAATCTTAAGGTGCATTTTCCCCTCAAAAAGAATTTATTCTCTAAAAATCAGGTGGTATATGCAGTTGATAATGTGTCTTTTGATGTATATACTGGTGAAACCATTGGTATAGTAGGTGAGTCTGGGTGCGGTAAATCATCTTTAGCAAGAAGCTTAGTTGGGCTTAATCAGATAACTTCTGGAGAGGTGGTTTTTTTAAATAGCCAACATTTAGAAAAAGCATCTTCAAGTAAATGGCATAAATATCGAGAAGATATTCAGTTTATTTTTCAAGATCCTGTAGCATCGCTTAATCCAAGAATGACTGTTGCAGAAATTATTGCGGAGCCTCTTAAGATATATGCTCCAAATCTTACTAAAATTGAAGTTACGAATCGTGTTATACAGATAATGAAATTAGTTGGTTTATCGGTAGATCAAATTAATCGTTATCCACTAGAGTTTTCAGGGGGGCAATGCCAACGAATAGGTATTGCAAGAGCTCTTATTTTAAACCCAAAATTAATCATTTGTGATGAGTCAGTAAGTGCATTAGATGCCTCAATAAAAGCTCAGATTATAAATCTACTCAAAGATTTACAAAAACAACTTAATTTAACGATTATATTTATTTCTCATGATTTAAGTGTTGTGAGGCATATATGTGATCGCGTGCTGGTTATGTACTTGGGCAATATTATGGAGTTATCTACAAAAAGTATCTTGTATACTAAGAGTCATCATCCGTATAGTAGTGCTTTATTATCAGCTGTACCAATAGCAAACCCTGATGTTGAACGAAAAAAAGTGATTAAACTATTAGATGGTGAATTACCTTCGTCAATAAACCCACCAGTTGGTTGTGTCTTTAATAGTCGCTGTCCTAAAGCAGAGGATAAATGTCGTATCAGTAGACCTCCGGTTAGGCATTTAGATGATGGCTCACTTGTTGCTTGCTTTCGTCCAGATTAAGTATGCTTTATATCGGGTCAGTTCGATTACCTGGTAATTTGGTTTTATCTCCTATGGCAGGTGTCACTGACGCACCATTTCGTGATATTGCCCGCCAGATGGGGGCTGATTATACTATTTCTGAAATGATTACGAGTCAGCTTCATCTTTGGGATAGTTACAAAACCAAACAAAGACTTGAAGATAGATGGAATCCATCGCTTAAGATATTGCAAATTGCAGGTGCATCACCTGAAATTATGGTTGATGCAGCCAAAAAATGTGAGGCTATCGGTGCGGATGTTCTAGAAATTAATATGGGTTGTCCAGCCAAGAAAGTCTGTAATGTCTTAGCGGGTTCAGCACTTCTTCGTGATGAGGTATTAGTTAGTAGTATTCTAGATAGTGTTGTACGTGCTGTATCGATACCAGTAATTCTAAAAACTCGCCTTGGGTGGGATAATCATACCAAAAACATTCTAAATATAAGTAAAATAGCACATAACTCTGGAATTAAAAGTCTTACGATACATGGGCGCACACGTTGTGACTTATATAATGGGGATGCAACATACGATATGATTGCTTTAGTTAAAGAGTCTTCTAAGATTCCAGTATATGCCAATGGTGATATAAATACTCCAGAAAAAGCTAAGTATGTATTAGAGTATACCAAAGCTGATGGCTTATACATTGGGCGAGGTAGTCTTGGAAGGCCATGGATTTTTAGACAAATAAAAGACTATCTAGTAGGTGGTAGCTATACATCTTTTTCAGTTGCCGAAATTTTATTAGTAATAATAAAGCATATTAATAAAATATACCTTCATTATCCAGAGGCGCTTGCTTGTCGCTATGCTAAAAAACATCTAAAATATTATTTGCAAAATTTATTTCCTAATGACTTTCAGGTAAAGTTTGCTAAAATAGCTGATAGTGGAACCAAGCTAGAACAGTTAGAGTTAATTGAACAAATATTGATAGGGTAATAATGCAAGTTGGTAATAAAAAATTATTATTTTTAGTAAGCTTAGGGTCAATTCTTGAGTATTATGACTTTGCGATATTTATATATCTAGCACCTGCAATTGGACTTAGTCTTATTCCAGCAAAAAATCAAATTATTAATCTAATCTTAAGTTATGCTGTTTTTTTTATAGGTGCGGTATTTCGTCCTTTAGGTGGGGTGCTTTTTTCTCATATTGGAGACACACGTGGGCGTAAATTTACCTTTATATATACTATAATTTTAATGGCAATTCCGACGTTTTTGATAGCTTTTATTCCCTCAGCTGCAACTGTTGGTATTTGGGCGGTGGTATTATTAATTGCTCTAAGAATACTACAAGGAGTTGCTATTGGAGCTGAAGTACCTGGATCGATAGTATTTGCATACGAGTTATCAAGTAATAAGAATAAAGCTCTTAACTCATCTATTGTTATTATGGGAACCAATATTGGTTTTGTTCTAGCATCAATAATATGTACCATTTTACTTACTTCACCTTTTAGTGGGGCTAATAGTTGGCGTTATGCATATATACTTGGTGGTGTTTTTGGGGTGGTTAGCTATTTCTTACGTAAGAGTCTTATTGAAACCCCAGAATTTATTAATTACAAAAATGTTTTAAGTACCGAGTTAGTTCCAGTGAAATTATTATTTGCTAAATATATAAAGCCATCGTTACAGCTTTTGGGGCTGGGGGGGTTTTTAGCGAGTAGTCTTGCGGTGTTTACTTTTTATATGCCAAGTTATCTATCAATATTCTACCATTTCCCAATTAAAATTTTAATGCAGTTTAATACTTATACGATAGTTATTTTTATTATTGGTTCATTATTTTCTGGGTTTTTTGATAAGTATTTTGGGCGTAAATTCTTTATATATTTTATAGTTTTCTTTGTGGCAGTCGTATGGTTATTATTTTATAATTATTCTCTTTTAAGTTTGAGTAGTATTTTATCGATACATATAGTTTTATTACTAGGTATTGGGGTTGCCTGTGGGCGTTTTCCTGTAATAGCAGCTTCATTCTTCCCTGTTGCTGTGCGCTATAGTGGAGTAGCATTTGTGTATAATATTAGTTTTGGTATAGTTCTTGGTTGCACTCAGTTAGTATTGACGTGGCTAATTAAAGTTACCGATATACTTTGGATACCATCAGTTTATCTGGCGATTTTTGCACTTTTTGCTTTGATAGCGTTACTTACCATTAAGCCAGAAGAGTTAGTTAACTATAAAAACTAACTCCACTTGCTCTTTGGCGGCACTAATTTTGTGGAGCTTCATGTAATTGCCCGTCATTACAGCGGATGCTAGAAAGAAGTTACCAAATCTAAAATATATAGTTGTGATTGCTATAGGTTATGGTAATATGGATATTGCAGCTGCGTGTATATTTTGCAGTGCATAGGCTTAGCAAATTTTATTTTTAAAACCCTGCTATAATAAGGTTATGCATAAACGCGTAGAAGTAGTATTGAGATGGATTTTATAGATGTAAATCATATGAGGTAAATTATTTGATGATTTTAAGGATATTGGCTGCAGTTTTCTGAGTAATTAATTCTCAAAAAATTATTACATAAGTAAGTTGTAGGCGGTATATTGTACAAGTGAAAGGTGTGCTGGGGTTTAATAACCTCTGGCATGGTTTAATTTAGTTAAATATATTCATAGAATGGATTTAAAGATGAAATTAGCCCGTAAAAACAATTTATTCGTAACAATAAGTGCACTTACACCAATAGTGCTGTCAGCATGTAATTCTGGTAGCACTACTCCATCTTCAGCCAATGATAGTCAATCTTTGATAAATCTTACTTCTGTGCCAGCAAACTGGAATCTACTTGGTAAAATAGATGAAAAGTCGCGAGGTGATAATTTCGTTGGTGCTTGGGGGCTTCTTAAACAATATAATAACGTTCCGGGTGAATCAGTAACCGTTGCAGTAATTGATACTGGATATACACCACATTCAAATTTTATTAATAAGTTACAATCTTATGGTAATCCCAGCGAGAACAAATATGGGTATCAGTTTATATCTTCATGCTTTATATCAAATGAAAGTCAAAGTACCTGTACAATAGACAGTGACGATACTATTTCATATAGATTAGATGGTTTAGATTTGGGGGACTTTCGTGAGGATAAAGAATGTAGTTCTGAGGGGAGTATTTCTCTAGCTAGAGCCTCCACTTGGCATGGTACTCATGTTACGGGTACAATAATAGGTCAAGGGCAAGAGAGTATGGATGGTGGTGCTTATGGGGCAAAAGTGGTTCCGATTCGTGTTTTAGGTAAATGTGGTGGAACAGATAGTGATATTTCAAATGCAATAATGTGGGCAATAGGCCAAGATGAATCTCATCCAAACCCCCACCCAGCCGATATAATTAATATGAGTCTTGGTGGTAGAGGGGTTTGTCCTCAAGTATATCAAGAAGCAATAAATGCTGCTAATGAATCAGGCGTTATTGTCGTGGTGGCAGCTGGCAATTCAAGCGAGAATGTATCTGAATTTACTCCAGCAAATTGTAGTGGTGTTATAAGTGTTGCTGCCTTAAGTCACGATAATACTGCCGCTCACTACACTAATTATGGGAATATAACTATTGCTGCTTCTGGTGGCGGAGGCTATAAGTCACAAGGCGTTTTTTCTACCATTTGGAACTCTAAAAAGCGGTATGATAATTCTGAAGGAGGTGGGTATGGCACAAAATCAGGAACTTCAATGGCTGCTCCTGGTGTAACTGCTGCTATTGCTGATATTATTAGCTTATTAAAGGCAAAAGATATAAAGTATACTCCAGCTGATATTAAGAAGATTATTACTGACTGTTCATATAAAGATTTTAAACGATATTATGATGATCCTAATAAGATTGTTTTATCACCTGGAAGATTAGATGTTGGATCTGCAATTCAATGTGTGATTAATCAATCAATACCCACAAATAAATAATATTTAAATCAAATAGGAGTTAATCTATTATGCAAAAATTTCTTATGCTATTATTGTCATTTTATATTACCAATGCTGTTGCTGAGACATCGCTTATTATCAAATATAAGCCATCTACTAATGAGAGTATCTTAATAAATAATAAATCAATGTCAACAAAGGACTTAAATAGAAGTCTGAGAAAGCCTTTGACAAAAGACAGGATTGAATTATTAGATAAACTATTATTGTCTTTAGATAATTTATCTAAGCAACATATCAAAATAATTCGTGATCAACCAATGGCAATAGGTGCGCATAAACTAATATTAAACGAAGATCTGGATAAGAAACAACAGGAAGATTTATTAAAATTAATAAAAGATAAGGTTCCTAATCTTGATTATGCTGAATTTGATCAATTGGCATATCCAAATTAATAAAAAGCAGCTTCAATAATATTAAACCACCTAAGGCATTCTTGGTTATCCAAAACAATGCCTTAGGTTGGTTATAGAAGATGTAGTATATATTTTTGAAAGGTCTACATTAGAAATGCACAAATTACTTTTATTATTATGTGGGGGTATCAATGTGGCTTTTGCAATAAATAATTCTCCAGTTACTGTAGGTATTCCACATGCTACATCTCAGGCAAAATATGTTGAAGTATATGGGCATCGTGGAGCTAGAGCGTTTTCGCCAGAGATGACTCTTGTAGGATACCGAACCGCATTACGAGTTGGCACGAATTGGATTGATTCAGATATTATTATGAGTAGTGATGGGGTTATTATGTCAAGCCATGACTTATGGTTGAATCCTGATGTTGTTAGTGATTCTGATGGCAAGTTTTGGGCAAAAAGTAACAAAGAGTTTATGCATCAAGTAGCTATTGATGGTTACGATAAATATACGGATAAATATCTTGCATATGAATTAACTGTGAAACAGTTGCAAAAATATAATATAGGGGTAATTAATCCAGATAGCCCGTATGCTAAGTGGTTCCCAGAGCAAGTTGCTGTTAATCATTCATATATGCCAACACTACAGCAGGTTATTGATTATACTAATTTAAATTCAAATAAAAAAGTTAATTTTCAGTTTGAAATTAAAAGTGATCCTGAGCACGATAACTGGACTGCTAGCCCTGATGTATTTGCACAAAAGCTTTATGCAATACTTAAAAAAAATAATATAATTGGGCGGGTAGAGATTCAAGCCTTTGATTGGAGGTATTTGTATGCATTGCAAAAATTAGATAAAAATATCAAAACTGCATATCTGGTTGGGTATGATGCAATTGAGACAATGCAAAACTCTGATCCAAAAGTTGCAGGGCTATGGAGCGGTGGTAAACTATTAAGAGATTATAATAACTCATTGCCGCAAATGGTTAAGGCATTAGGTGGATCATTATATGAGCCTGAGGATGTAACTTTAACTAAAGAACAATTAGATGAAGCACACAAGCTTGGTTTAAAAGTAGTTGTGTGGACATGGCCTGAACACTCAGGTAAGATATTTGATTATGTTGTTATAAATCGTTTAATTGATTGGGGTGTTGATGGAATTATTACAGATGATCCTGCACAGTTAAATTCTATTTTAGCAGCAAGAAATTACCCTGTGCCACAGAGCTACCCCAACGCCAAATGATTGGGTTTTTAAAGCCTGCTAAATTTATCGACGCATATCCAGAGCATGAGGTAGATAAAGCATACAAAAAATATAGATTACAACTTTTTTTAACGGCATATTTTGGCTATATAGCGTATTATTTTGTGCGTAGTACGTTGGCTTTAGCTAAGCCATTTTTAATTAAAGATGGTTTAAGTATTTCACAAGTTGGTTATTTAGGATCAGCATTAGCGGTTAGTTACGGCTTGTCTAAATTTATAATGGGTACCGTATCAGATAGAAGTAATCCACGTTATTTTTTAGCATTAGGATTGTTTTTTTCTGCGATTATAAATCTATGTATCCCTGGTTTTATGAGTTACTCTGCTTTATTTTTGTTGATGCTAATGAATGGGTGGGCTCAAGGTATGGGATGGCCGCCATGTGGTCGGATTATGCTACATTGGTTTTCAGACTCTGAGCGTGGTACTAAAATGTCAATTTGGAATACCGCCCATAACGTTGGTGCAGGGTTATTGCCATTATTGGTGAGTATTGGGGTGTTTGTATTTGCTTCATGGCATGGCTTGTTTTATTTTCCGTCTATTATATCGCTTTGTATCGCTGGTTTGGTTTTAATTTTTGGTCGTGATACACCGCAATCAGTTGGGCTGCCTCCTATTGAAAAATACCGCAATGATTACCCATTAAAAGATGTTGAACATGGTTTAGTTGACCGTGAAAAAGAAATGACTACGAAACAAATATTATTTGATTATGTTTTGTGTAACAAAAATGTATGGTATATGGCATTAGCTAATGTGTTTGTATATTGTGTACGTTATGGTGTATTAAATTGGGCTCCAACATATCTTACGCAAGAAAAGCACTTTACTAATACATTTAGCAATTTTGGATTTGCTTTCTTTGAGTTGGCAGCCATACCAGGTACTATATTAGTTGGTTGGCTTTCTGATAAGTGCTTTAGAGGTCGTCGTTCGCCTCTTGGGTTTATTACTATGCTATTGATTATGTTTGGTATAGTATCATACTGGCAGGCGACAACTCAATTAATGACTATGTTATCTTTAGGTGCAGTTGGGTTTTTAATTTATGGACCTGTGATGCTAATTGGAGTATCAGCACTTGATCTTGTACCTAAAAAATCAGGTGGTACGTCTGCAGGGTTTACAGGGCTTTTTGGATACTTTTTTGGTACTATGGGGGCTGAGGCCTTAATGGGGTTTTTAGTCCAGCACTATGGTTGGGGTGTTGGTTTTATAATGCTTATTATTTCATGTGTGATTGCTGCAATATTCTTTTTATTGACATGGAATGTACATAGAAAATAGTGAACAATCTGAACTATGATGATGCGATTTTAGGTTGGTTATTATCATAGGCAAAGATTTAAAAGTTTTTTGAGTTTACTACTTTAATTGACAACATATGGTGCGGAAGAAGAGACTCGAACTCTTACGCCTCGCGGCGCTGGAACCTAAATCCAGTGCGTCTACCAATTTCGCCACTTCCGCATATATAAGGTAGATATATTACACTAATCCTACAAATTTTGCAATTATTTTTGCATAAAATTTACATAATGTGTTTTAGTATATCAAAAATCTAGGTGATATTAAAAAGATTTATAGAAAAATTTGCAACAATATTTGATTTATCATTACAATAACGTATTAATAAAGAATATAAAATTAAATTTTACATAGGAGAAAAATGTGAATACAGTAAAAGTGGCACCTTTAAAATGGAATTCTGAAAATGAGGGTGTTATATTTTCATCACCGTATGGTTTTGAAAATGCTTATTTTATAACATTTCCTAACACACAAACTAATGAATCTAAACATTATGAGCTTGCCCTAATTGATAGTAATGGTAAATGTGATGAGACTAATACCAGTATCCATATTAGCGAAGAAGCTGCAAAGGAAAAAGCTCAAGAATTGTTCACGGCATTAGTGTTAAAATGCCTTAAGTAATGCATATCTATTTATCTTAGGAGTTAAGCAATAGTGTTTAAAAAGTATACAACCCATTTAATTATATTAAGTGTTATTTTGGGTGTGCTGTTTGGTATTTATATCCCAAGCATGTTTGTCAAAATTAGTGTTTTGGGTGATATATTTATTAATTTACTCAAGTTATTTGCACTGCCATTAATTTGTTCTGCTTTGATTGTGGCAATTGGAAGTATGGGTGAAAACTTAGGTCAATTAAAAACGGTGGTTAGAAATGCGATTTTATATATGTTACTTAGTGAGATTATTGCTGTTACTATTGCATTGGTTTTATTTAATATCTTCAAACCTGGTGCTAATGTTAATCCTAATTTGATTTTACAGGGTGCTAAATATGAAGGAATTAATCAAGATAGCTTAAATTTATCAAATTTCTTGATTTCAATTATTCCGCATAATATTTTTAGTTCGTTAGCAAAATTTGACTTGCTCCCTGTTGTGATTTTCTCGATTATGTTTGGTATTGGTTGTGCTGTTAATGGAGATAAAGGTATTCCAGTTATAAAGTTTTTTACATCGGTTCGCGATATAACAACAACTTGTTTACATGGTGTAATGAATGTTGCTCCAATCGGTATTTTTGTTTTGGTTGGTAATGGTATTGCTCACTCAGAACAATCTGGAAGTCTTGGTAATACCTTAACAGCGTTACTGGGTTTTGTGTTGGTTTTGGTGTTAGGGCTAATATTACATGCACTGTGGCAGTTGTTATTAGTTGTTGTGCTTACACGACAAAGTCCGGCTAAAATCCTTAAGTCAAGTATTCCGGTTTTTACAACAGCATTTGCCACTTCAAGTTCGATTGCGACATTACCAGTTACTATGGATGTAGCAGATAAGCTAGAGGCAAAACCAAATGTTGTTAGATTTATGTTGCCACTTTGTGCGTCAATTAATATTGGTGGTATGATGATGTATGAAGTTGCTGCAGCATTATTTTTCTCGCAGATATTAGGGGTGCATTTATCAATAGGTTATCAGTTGCTAATTGCTTTGGCATGTATTCTAGGTGGTATGGCTGAGGGGGGAATACCAGAAACTAGCTTGGTTAGCTTAGTTGTGATCTTTAGAATTGTAAATATTCCTTTATCTGCAATTTCAATTTTATTACCACTAGATCGAATAATTGATAGATTTAGAACGATGGTTAATATCTTTGGAAATATGTGTGGTGTGATCGTTGTTAGTAAATTTTTAAAAATAAATCAAAAATAAATTTAATCGAAGCTCACTATTTAGAATGATTCAATTTGTAAAAATTAAATAAGCTAATTATATTACACTTCCAACGGGATTTATTCACGCAGCAACGCGTAAGTTTAGTAGCAAAGTACCCTATCACCCGTGTCAGTACCATTACCATCACTAATATTCAGATTGTGATCACTATCGTAAGTAGCATTAATACTACCCTCACCTTTTTCTCTCACGCAAGTTAATTTCTCAGCTTCAGAAGTTTTTAAGTGCAAAGTTTTTCCAGAACTGCTATTATAAACTGTGTATGTACAAAAATGGCCATATCTTGTCAATGATGGTTGCCACCAATTTTGGTCGTCTAGCTTATCTCCATCTACTATTTGTATATTTTGATTAGGCAAAATGAGCAGAGACTTACTATATTGATTATTAAGAATGGTATTACAGGGGTTATCACCACCATAAACATAACTACATAAAAAAATGTGAGTTGTACACTCTTCTTTACTATCAGGTGCTATCTTCATAGCCTTACCTCCAGTATTCTTTATATATAAAGAATTTTGATTTGCAATTGAAATCGTAGCACAAAATGACAAAAACATTAGAAAATATTTCATTTAACCCCACCATAAAAATCTATAAGCTATTTCCAGATAAAACTCATAATTCTTATCCCCCCCCACGCACTAACAGAACCCCAGCTGTATTTCTACCTCCGAATTCAGTACCAGTAACCATAGTAACGCACCACGTGTTAATATTATCATCTAAAGACACTGAAGACCAATAATAATCAGTGTTTATACCTGTAAAATGGTTGGAGCTGCTAACAGGATTATTTAGCCAGTTTGAGAATGGCTCCCCTTCGATCCATCCATTATTTTTCGCAAACGTACCTAATGCTCCCCAATTTCCTCCAATTTGATCCACTGGAATATCATTTTTGGGAATAGTCAGCGTCGGTAAATGCCAATCACTATATCCACAATGATTGGCATTATTGAATGATCTCAATGATGGTGCATCACTAATGCACCTGCCGTCAGCAGCAGGACCTGTATGTGAACACCAAGAAGCCCATGTATCAATTTTGCTTCCATCTGCGTACCAAATTAAGCCACTACCATCATTAATTGCCAAACAACCACAAACATTTGATGTTACAGGATCATTTATACAACTAAATAACTCTTCAGAAACAATAACTGTAACCTTGTACACCGTTGTACTTCCATCTTGCGCCATTACCAGATATTCTAAAGGTTTTGTAAAATCATTTTTTGTTATTCCGCTTGTTTGCGGGTTTCCATTAACAGTTGTATTTTCACCAGTTATTGAATATGTTGCTACTAAGTTAGTTACATTTGTACCAAATGGCATGGTTACTAATATGCTATGATCAGTTATATTACCCTCAATCAGCTTGCCACTTTGTCCCTTCAATGAATATTTGATTATTTCTTTCGCTGAACTTTCTGCTACTGTAACCATTACTTCATATATTGATGTACTTCCATCCTTTGTCGTTACCATATACTCAATAGGTTTAGTAAAATCATTTTCTGTTACTCCACTTATTTGTGGGTTACCATTAACGGTCACCTTCTCCCCAGTTGTTGAATATGTTGCTACCAAGTTAGTTACATTGGTGCCAAATGGCATGTTTTCTGAAATTTTATGATCAGTTATATTACCCTCAATCAGCTTGCCACTTTGTCCCTTCAATGAATA
>CAZJFO010000034.1:0-991 GCA_964545465.1 uncultured Neisseria sp. | reverse complement strand
TTTAATTATTTCTTTATCATGAAAATTTATCATGCTAGGAGAAGTGCTGCCAATGTTACACCCAGATAAAAACAAAGTAAACAATAATGTTGTAGAAATGTACATGGTATAATTTTTTAAAATTTTTTCATCTTTTTCCCGTTGTTAAATGGATAAATTATTTTAGTCGGATTTTTTCTATTTTGGGGTAATTACCCCCCCATCTTTCATGCTATTTAAGCAGCACTTCCCTGTAAATCATTATTAACAGCCATAAAAATATTTAAAATATGACATTTTAATGCGATCTCATTTTTCTGAGATTGTATATTCCTAGAAGCTAGCTGGTCAGTAAATGTAGTGACATATCTACTCATAGTTGTTTCAGCCTATTGCGTGACCAATAGTCTTATTCACGCAATAACGCAAATAGCACGTTGTTCAGGAATTCTATGGGCATATCTTCCTCTCCAGAAGAATTGATCGATATCCTCAACATTCGCCCGACCACCTTCGCTGAAATGATCACTTGTATCAGTCCAAATTTCTGCTTGATCACTTTGCTCATATACACTACTTCTTGCATTATTTATTATCGCAAGATTATCTTCCAAAGAAGAATCTCCTTGGGGTCGGAAGTAATAACCTCTACTAAATCCATCCGCCCAAACTCTACGAGGAGGAATTTGAGATATATGTTCAACAGGTGTACTTATTCCTTCTGTAAGCTCAGCTGCACCATCACCTGCTGGTACAACAGCCGCCACAGCTTCTATTCCTTCTGCCGGAGCAGCTACCGCGGCTTCACCAAACAATCTTGCTAAAGCACCTCTACCTAATGATACTAGTCCACAACCCCACCAATCTGCTACCGCTAACCCGGTCACAACAGATCCAACTACAAAGCCAACTGCAAATACTATCCAGTCTCCTGGACTTAATGAGTCATGCCCACTCGGGTCTAGATTATCAATCGGATTACCATCCCCAAAATTGTAGAGATTAGCTACAT
>CAZJFO010000033.1:0-17574 GCA_964545465.1 uncultured Neisseria sp. | reverse complement strand
AGACAGTACCGAGTCGATGTTTGGGATGACGTTGAAGAGTGAGACAGTATCGAGTCGATGTTTGGGATGACGTTGAAGAGTGAGACAGTACCGAGTCGATGTTTGGGATGACGTTTGAGGTTTTTTGAGTTATGCACTTATTTTAGGAATTAAAAAATGGTTGGAAATTCTTTGTATTTAACTATAATATTAGCCCCACTAATCTCATCGATTATTGTTGGTTTTTTTGGTTTCGCAATTGGGCGTCGTGCTAGTCATAGGCTTGCCATACTGGGAGTGTTTATTTCTACAGTATGTTCCTATATAGTGTTTTATAAAGTACAAGTACTAAATCTATCATACAATGGGCCTTTATATACGTGGCTACAAGTTGGAGGGCAGGCGTTTTCAGTTGGATTACTGATTGATAGCCTAACTTCGATTATGCTAGTTGTTGTATCAAGTGTATCACTAATGGTACATATCTATACTATTGGCTATATGGCTCACGAAGAAGGCTACCAAAGATTTTTTAGCTACATCTCGTTGTTTACATTTATGATGTTCATGCTAGTATTATCTAATAACTTTGTACAGCTGTTTTTTGGTTGGGAGGGTGTTGGACTTGTATCTTATCTACTTATTGGGTTTTATATTAAAAAAGAAAGTGCTATAGTTGCCAATCTAAAAGCATTTTTGGTAAATCGTCTTGGAGACTTGGGCTTCTTACTCGGTATTGCGATGGTATTAGCATATACAGGTACACTTAACTATAGCGAAGTATTTACTCAATTACCAGTTTTACTTAATTCGACACTACCTGGAACTAGCTGGAATGTAATGACTGTTACTTGTATTTTACTTTTTATTGGAGCGATGGGGAAATCGGCACAATTCCCGCTACATGTTTGGTTACCAGACTCTATGGAAGGACCAACGCCAATTTCTGCTTTGATTCATGCAGCAACGATGGTGACAGCAGGTATCTTTATGGTGGCTAGATTGTCTCCGATGTATAATCTATCACCAACTGCACTTGGGGTAATTATCGTAGCTGGTGGAGTAAACTGTTTATTCTTAGGTGTTTTAGGTATTATTCAAAATGATATTAAGAAGGTTGTTGCATATTCAACATTATCTCAGCTAGGCTATATGGCTGTAGCACTAGGTTGTGGTGCTTATTCAGTTGCGATTTTTCATCTAATGACTCATGCATTCTTTAAAGGCTTACTATTTTTAGCAGCGGGTTCGGTAATCATAGCTATGCACCACGAACAAGATATGCGTAAAATGGGTGGCTTGGCTAAATATATGCCAATAACGTATATAACTATGGTAATAGGTAGCTTAGCTTTAGCTGGTATTCCGCCTTTTGCTGGCTTCTTCTCTAAAGATATGATTTTAGAGTCAGCGAAAGTTGCTTTTGAAAATGGGGTACCTGGTGGATGGTTTGCGGTATTTACTGTTTATGCTTCAATTATCGTAACTGGAATATATAGTTTCCGCCTAATATTCATGACTTTTCATGGTGAAGAGAGGTTCCGTAATATAAATCATGGTACTAACCATAGTCATGACGCACATGTTAATTCGCATGACTCTCATGGTGGCAACAGCACTGCAGAGCCAAAAGAATCTCCTTGGGTAGTAACTCTGCCATTAGTACTTATGGCAATTCCTTCAGCAGTTATTGGTTATTTGGGTTATAAAGGATTTGTAAGTGACTCAATACTTGCAAACTCAGTAACAAATATTAGCTGGTATGTAGAACATATACAAAATGAAGTTGGTACTCCATTACATATGATATTAGAAGCTTTTACAGAGCTTCCAGTATACCTAGCAATAGGTGGTATAGTAATTGCTTTTATAGCACATAAAAACCCTACTCGTACGGCTAGTTTTGTAAAAGCTATAAACCCAATTTATATAGTTTTAGAGCGTAAGTTTTATATGGACGATTTGTATATCAACTTATTTGCACCTGTTGGTCGTGGAGTTGGTCGATTTTTATGGAATATAGGTGATATGGTTATTATTGATGGTTTGATTGTGAATGGCTCGGCTAAAGTGGTTGGATGGTATTCACGTGTTTTACGTAAATTACAAAGTGGTTATGTAAATAGTTACGCTACCTTTATGGTTCTCGGCGTTATTTTATTACTTACTTTCTGTACCAAATTGATATTTAGTTAAGGGCTAGACGCTATGATGCATAATTTAACCAGTTTAACCGTTTGGATACCTATTGTTGCCGGTATAATAGTTTTGTTTTTTAGTAAAAATGAGTGCTTGGCTCGCTACTTAGCATTACTTGGTGCCATAATTGGGTTTATTTTTTCAGCAATAATTTTCTTTAAATTTGATCCAAACCTTTCAGGGATGCAGTTTGAAGAAAATATACCGTGGATTTCACAGTTTCATATCAACTATCACTTTGGTGTTGATGGTATTTCAATGCCATTCTTATTACTTAATAACTTTATTACAGTATTAGTGATTCTAGCTGGTTGGCGGGTTATTAAACAAAAAGTAGCCCTATATAATAGTATGTTTCTACTAATGACTGGTTTTATGTCGGCGGTATTTGGGGCTCTTGATGCGGTTTTATTTTATGTATTCTTTGAAGCAATGCTAATACCGATGTATCTTATTATTGGGGTATGGGGTAGTTCAAATCGTGTATATGCAGCATTTAAGTTTTTCTTATATACCTTGATGGGTTCATTATTAATGCTTGTTGCATTAATTTATTTATATAATGTGAGTGGTAATAGTTTTGATATATTTACCTATTACCGTACCCCATTAACTATGGTTGCCCAAATCTTGATATTTGTAGCATTCTTTTTCTCATTTGCAGTAAAAGTACCAATGTGGCCTGTACATACTTGGTTACCTGATGCTCACCCTGAAGCACCAACAGGTGGTTCTATTGTGTTAGCTGCAATTACTCTTAAAATAGGTGGTTACGGATTCTTACGTTTTGTGCTACCTATAGTACCTGATGCATCACGCACCCTAGCTCCGCTGATGATTACATTGTCATTAATTGCGATTGTATATATTGGTCTAGTTGCAATTGTACAAAAAGATATGAAAAAACTAGTTGCATATTCATCAATTTCACATATGGGTTTTGTGACTCTTGGGACTTTCTTATTTGTTGGACCTATTGCAAGTGTTTGGGGTCTACAAGGTGCTATAACACAGATGATATCGCATGGCTTTATTGCTGCTGCAATGTTTATGTGTATTGGTGTAATGTATGATAGAGTTCATTCAAGAAATATAGCTGATTATGGCGGTGTAGCTACGAGAATGCCAATATTTGCAACATTTTTTATGTTGTTCTCGATGGCAAACTCTGGGTTACCGGGTACATCAGGGTTTGTTGGCGAGTTTATGGTTATTATGGCATCAGTTCAAAATAACTTTATCTATGGATTGATTGCAGCAATATCACTTATTTTGGGTGCAGCATTTACGCTATGGATGTATAAGAGAGTTATGTTTGGTGAAGTTAATAACCACCACGTGGAAGAAATGAAAGATGTAAATGGATTTGAGTTTGTGGTTTTAGCTCTTCTAGCAGTTGGTGTCTTATGGATGGGTTTATATCCGGAAATATTTGTAGCGAAAATGCAAGTTGGAGTACATGATTTGGTAGTGCAGGTAGCTAATTCTAAATTAGGAATGAGTTAAAATAATATGTCTTCCCAGATAAAAACATTCTGCTGTTTCAATAAAAATCTGGGATCCATTAATTAAAAAGGTAATATAAATATGAACATAAGCTTATTTGCAGCAATTCCAGAAATATTTATGGCTGCTATGATAGTGGTGATACTTTTGTTGGATGCTTTTGTGGCTGATAATAAGAAACATTTAAATACATTGTTTACTTTAGCAGCACTAATTGGTGGCTATGTTTTACAAGTATGTGTTTTTTTACCAGGTCAAATACAACTTGCTTTTGGAAATATGTTTATCTTAGATAGCTTAGCTGAGGGTATGAAATTATTTACTTATATACTAGCGACTGTAACGGTAATATACATTAAACATTACATCAATGATAAAAAAATCATGAAAGGAGAGTTTTACGCAATTTTCTTGTTCTCCATTCTAGGTATGCTAGTAATGATTTCTGCCAATAATTTACTTATTTTGTATATTGGTTTAGAGTTATTATCTTTAGCTTTATATGGACTAGTAGCCTTAAATCGAGATAGCACTAAGTCAAGTGAAGCGGCAATGAAATTCTTTATTTTAGGAGCTCTTGCTTCAGGGTTGCTTCTATATGGTATCTCTTTTGTATTTGGTGCAACTGGTGAATTACAATTGGATAAAGTATTCCAAGCTATCTCAAACAATGGTAGTCAAAATGCTGGGTTGCTAGTGTTTGGGTTAGTATTTATTATTGCAGGTCTAGTGTTTAAACTTGGTTTAGTACCATTTCATATGTGGGTACCTGATGTCTATGAAGGTTCACAATTGGCTGTTAATATAGTTATCGGTTCAGTTACCAAATTAGCATCAGTAGTATTTATTATACGCTTCCTTATTGGTGGGCTTGTAATGTTAAACCATGACTGGTCAATGATGTTGTCGATGTTAGCTTTCTTGTCATTGTTTATCGGAAATATAGTTGCTATAGCCCAAACTAATATAAAAAGACTTCTTGGATATTCAACAGTTGCACATATGGGTTTTATTGCTTTTGGTTTAATGACTGTATCGGTTAATGGAGTTTCAGCAGTAGTGTTTTATACTATAATATATGCAATTACTGCTCTTGCCGGTTTTGGGGTGCTGCTTTTCTTATCTAAAGGTGGATTTGAGTGTGAGCAAATTGATGATCTACGTGGGTTAAATAAGTCGCACCCAGTTTATGCGGGGATTATGCTTTTGGTGATGTTCTCTTTGGCTGGAATTCCACCATTGGCTGGGTTTTATGCTAAACTTACGATTCTACAGGCTTTGGTTGAGTTAGGGTATATTAAGAGTGCATTATTTGCGGTAGGATTATCCTTGATAGGTGCATTTTACTATCTACGGGTAGTCAAAGTAATGTATTTTGATGAAAAAGATGCAGGTTTGCAAGTTGCAAATGTTGGTTTATTACCACGTGCAGCATTATTAGTTAATGGTGGCTTACTACTATTAATTGGTATTCTACCTGGTGGTTTAATGAATATTTGTACGCAAATGATAACTCACTAATATTGCTCGATAAATTTACTTTTTTTCATATGGTTAAGTGCCAAGACAGCTATTTTTGATAAAATAAATATTAAAACAACTTGACAAAACACTGTGGTTGATATAAAATGATTGACTCAATACATTAGTGTTGGTTAAGTAGTGGCGAATTAGCTCAGCCGGTTAGAGCGACGGAATCATAATCCGCAGGTCCGGGGTTCGAGTCCCTGATTCGCCACCAGTATTGCCGGTATAGCTCAGTAGGTAGAGCAGCTGACTTGTAATCAGAAGGTCGAGGGTTCAATTCCTTTTGCCGGCACCATTTAATTCACTATTCCGACATTTGGCCAGGTAGCTCAGTCGGTAGAGCAGAGGATTGAAAATCCTTGTGTCGCCAGTTCGATTCTGGCCCAGGCCACCATTTTTAAATTCCAAGCTTTTATTATTAAATGTTTTCATGTGAACGCATATAATCAAGCAATTTAATATATGTGTCTATAGAATTAGTCTTTATCATTTCATTAGTTAATTGATAGCGCCAAATTTTGGCATTTGGCATACCATGATACAAGCCTATCATATGACGTGTAATATGGTGAAGATAAATATCATTTTTTTGTGCAAGTTCTAGGTATGGAATCATAGCTTCGGCAATTTCTACTCGGGAGCTAACTTTGCTAGTTGTACCATAATATAAATTATCAAAATCACTAAATAAATAGGGGTTATAGTACGCCTCTCGCCCAAGCATTACGCCATCAACATGTGTGAGGTGGGTGTTTATTTCATTACTGGTTTTAATACCACCATTAATTACAAACTTTAAACCTTTAAAGTCACGCTTTAATTGATAAACATAAGCATATTTTAGAGGTGGGATTTCTCTATTTTGTTTAGGGGATAAGCCACCAAGAATCGCATTTCTAGCATGAACTACAAAGTGTTTGCAACCATGAAGTGCTAAAGTCGCAACAAAATCATGGACAAATCTATACTCGTTATTATCGTTTAGTCCTATTCTATGTTTTACTGTTACGGGTATAGATACGGTATCTTGCATACTCTTTATACAATCAGCAACTAAAGTGCTATTGGCCATCAAACATGCCCCAAAATTTCCAGATTTTACACGTTCAGATGGACAGCCGATATTTAGATTGATAGCACTATAACCATATTGTTCACACGTTTTGGCTGCTTGTGCTAGTTTTTTAGGGTCAGAGCCACCTAATTGAACAACAACTGGCTGTTCACTGGGGTCAAACCCAAGTAAGCGTTCTTTATTTCCATGAATAATAGCATCAGATACTACCATCTCAGTATATAAGGTGGTATGCTTTGTAATTTGGCGCATAAAATAGCGATAGTGTCGGTCTGACCAATCAAGCATAGGGGCAATAGCAATCATCTTTATTACTCCAAAAATAGATAATAAGCATTATTATCTCATATAGTTGAATTTGCGTAAGTATTGTCACTTTAAATATTGGGTATTTATGTTAAAATATTTGATTGCTGGTTGTATGTAGTGTGTTTAGTATTGTGCTAAAGTAAAAGTATTCAAGATGGAGACATAGTGTGGATAAATTAAATTCAAAAGTTAAAATACTTATTGTTATTGCTATTTTAGTAAATAGCCTCGGAATGTTTTATCCACTACTTCTAAGTACTTTCTCACCATATTATGGCAGTATCGCTAAACATATGGTACTAAGTAATAACTGGACAGACTTGGTGCTATCTGGTCATGACTGGATGGATAAACCACATTTACCATTTTGGTTAACTGCTATATCATTTAAGGTTTTTGGAATTAACTCCTTTGCATATATCATACCTGGGTTTTTATTTCATATCCTTGGTGTTTTTTACACTTATCGTCTAGCTAGGCTTTGGTATAGTAAAGAGGTTGGATTATTAGCTGCATTATTTACAGTAACCTCGCTACATCTAATGTTATCAAGTATCGATGTTAGGGCAGAGGCTTACTTACTTGGTGAGATAATGCCAGCTTGCTACTATTGGCTAAGATTTGATCGGCAATCAAAAGTAAAATATCTAGTGTTAGGTGCATTATTTACTGCTTTAGCACTTATGACCAAAGGCATTTTTGTACTAGTTACAATTATCAGTGGACTTGCTGCATTATGGATTTATAAAAAGCAATGGCGACATTTTATTAGTTTTAAATGGATTGGTGCATTAGTATTATCATTTATTCTTATTGCACCTGAGTTAATTTCTTTGTATCAACAGTTTGATGCTCATCCAGAGAAATTGGTTTTTGGCAACCTTCATATTTCAGGTATTAAATGGTTTTTTTGGGATAGCCAGTTTGGGAGGTTTTTTAATACTGGGCCGATTATAAGTGCTAATCCACCTCCTTTTCATGAATTATACTTTGTGCATACCTTCTTATGGGCTTATTTACCTTGGTGGCCAATGTTTTTTGCATCAATTGGAGCATTGTTTAAGCGCCATAGCTCTAATGATAAATATGCTAATGTGTATTTTCTTAGTTCATTTTTTATAACATTTATTTTGTTTAGTGTAACTAAATTTCAGGTAGATCATTATACAAATATACTATTTCCATTTGCTAGTATAATTTGCGCGGCTTATATACTACCCATAATTAAAGAACATAAAATTAAACCGGTATTATTTTATATTGAAGTAATAATAAGTATTTTATTATTACTTTTGGTTATATTTGCGGGTTTTATAGTTCTTAAGGGTGCTGATTTATTTATAATAGAAGCTCTAGCTTTAATAGTAGCTATTACTATGCTATCTCAGATTCGTATACATTGGGCATTAAAGACTATTATTTATCCAAGCATAGTTATGTGTATGGTATTTGTTTTTGCAATGACGGTAAATGGTATAGAGTATGCCAAATATGATGCGGGATACCAAATGGCACGATATTTGAATAATACTAAATCAAATGTAGTGGGATATAAAATTGATTTAATTAGTCTTGATTTGCATAGTAACAATAATTACCAATTAGTAGATAAATTAGAAGATGTAGATAAGTTAACCAAACCTTTTTATATAGTAGTGGAGCCAAATAATATAAATGAGCTACACTCTAAATTTCCTGAGCTTGTTATTGAGAAAAGTTTTGTAGGGTGTAATTTTGAAACATATTTAGCAAATATTATTCATCCAGAATTATTAAATCAAAAGCTTAATAAATATGTTGTATTACAAATAAATAGGTAATTAAATATGCAAATAGTATGTATTTCAGATACCCATGGACAGCAAGATAAACTTAATCTACCAGCTGGTGATATGCTTATTCATGCAGGTGATTTGACATTGCGTGGAACTACTCCCCAGATTAATGAGAGCCTTAGTTATTTTGCTAAATTATCATATAAATACAAGATAATAATTGCTGGAAATCATGATTTTGGTCTTGAAAATAAAAATCCAGATATTATTATGCCACCAGAGATAATTTATTTAGAAAATAATTCAGTCACTATCGAAGGGCTAAAGATATGGGGTTCACCTGTAAGTACTCCCTACTATGAATGGGCTTTTATGTGGGATGAACGTAAGCGTGAAATGCTGTATCAGTCAATTCCTGACGATGCTGATATAATAATTAATCATGGTCCAGCTTTTGGTGTGCTTGATTATACTACCAAACAAACAAATGCTGGTTGTGAGTTTTTACTTAAGCGAATTAAAGAGATCAAACCCAAGCTGTTTGTATGCGGGCATATTCATGAAGACTATGGTGCTTATAAGCGTGATGGCACAATATTTGTGAATGCAGCAATTCTAAATAGGCAGTATCAAATTGCTAATTTGCCGATTATAATATCTATTTAAATTTCTGTGGTAATTATTAGCACTTTAAAGAAAGTGGCAACATTCAAATGATCAAACAATTCCATTAGCAAATAGAGGGCTAGAAATTATATAGAAATGATCATTGGAAATGTAATTTGAGCGAAAGGAATAAAGTTTTTATCAAGGTAGTCATCTCTAAATTTTCTGATATCTACTTTTTTATCAGGCATACTCATATAATCTAATTCTTTTTGGACAATACTACCAACCCTTAAATCAGCTTCAATATTGAAACAGTCTCTAAACAGCTTTCCTTGTGCTATATGAAAGTTTTTCTTAGCGATATATGGCATAAAAAAGGCGTAAATATATGGATTAAGGCAAATGTGTTGATGTATAGATCTTGTTTTACGATGGAAGTGAAATTCTACATCATTATGTAAACTTTTGGCATAATCAACAAAATTTGAAAAAATATGATCTAATGACGAATCTAGTTTATTATGGAAAAGGATAATTTTATTACCACCAAACTTAATTGTTTGAAGATACCAGTACTGAATAACTGGGATTATCCTATTATCAATAACTGTGTGCCTAGGTAGGAATAATATGTTTTTAATTTCTAATGCATGACTATTATTAATGAAATTATTAACACAAGCTTTCCATTGAGATTGTTTGTAGTTTTTTAATACAACCTTAAGTAAATCATCACCAATACTAACTTTTATAATTTCATCAGAGAAGTTTTCTGACATAGATAAAATTTGGTTACTATTACTCAGTATAATATAAGGCATGGCACCATCATAATCCAAGCGCAACATTTCTGTAACTCCCGATCTACCATTTAGTTTGGAGTTTTTAATACTCAAACTGCTCGTGATCTACTATTTAAAATATTTTCAATTTCAGATCAACAGTTTTGCATATTGATTTGAATTGACAGGACCTTGTTAGGTAGCTGACGCTATTATAGCATATAATAAGTTATAATAGCAACACCAAATTTAAGTGTGTATTCATATATTGACAGTACACAAATAAAATAAATTTCAACTCAATAAGCTCAGCTAGTTAAGATGCCATTGCCCTACATAGCTTGATTCCATATAATAATTTATAATAGCAATACCAAATTTAAGTGTATTTATATATTGACAGTACATAAATAAAATAAATTTTAATTCAATAAACTCAGCTAGTTAAGATGCAATTGCCCTACATAGCTTGATATTAATTACATCGCTCCATAATATTTTGCTAGAATAATCTACTCAAAACCTGCATGCAGTTAAATGTAGAATGACAAAATATTTTAAAGTAAAATTAATCTTTAGGGGAAATGTTTTATGTATAAGTTTAATGGATTTATATATTTAAGCATAATGATGATTTTATTGGGTTGTGAGTTTGGTAAACCAAACCAATCAAACAGCACGGTTTCCTCACTTAATTCAAATGCTTTAGCAAAAACCTCACACTCAACGAGGAGTATATTCAGAAATAATGGTGATCTGATCGTTGATGCCTTAGGTGAGATCCCAGTCAGTAAAGAATCCAGAAAATATTTATTTCATGTTAGTAATCATAGCTCAAATAATTATCACTTACAAACACTTCGCATTGGTGATGATAAAAATGATTATTATCTATCTAGTGAAAATCTTGAAGTAATAGGCTATGCCTGCAAAAACCTGATGGCACATGCAAGCTGCAGTATTCAATTACAAGCTAAAACTTTAACTTCTGCAGATCAAATATTGGAAATGGAGTTTAAAAATGATAAAGATGATATTACTCAAGTAAATGAGCCTATTCGCTTGAGTAATAATACTAATTTAATGAATGGGTTTAGAGTAGACTTGGATGATATCAACCAGGTTGTTACTACTGATGGTGATTATAGCATGTCGATTCCTGTATTGCTCACTGAAAGTTTTACACAAATAAAAGCATTGAATGGAAGTTTAATTTGCTCAGGTAATGATTTTAAAAAGGGTAATGGTTGCAGCTATTTGGTGAGGGGTCATGCCTTGATGGATAATACTTTAGTGGCTTTGCAGCTCACAGGTTATCAAGGCACTACCAAGCTAGATAGTGGTGTTACTAATATCTTAGTTAGAGTCTCTGTACAAGCTAATTTAATTCTGTCTCATGGTGCTGAGATTGATCCTCAGTCTAGTGACAAAAGTACCGAGATTACTGTGCACAACACTGGCATTGCTAACGCAATAATAACAGATATACAGATTGAGTCACCATTACAAATTCAAACTAATGAATGCCCGACTTCGCTTGCTGCTGAGAGTAGTTGTAAGATTAAATTAAAGCTAGCCAACTATGCTTCTGAGCAGTTTACACTAAAACCATCAATTCCATTAATTGTTAAATATTTAAGCAATGATCAACCGCAGCAAGTTGGTACGAGCATTTATATAAAACCAGTAGTTACCCCAGATGCTGCTTTGACATTCTCTAACATTAAAGGTGGCTTAACCAATACTTTACTGGGAACTGAAACTACACAAACAGTTAAGATTCAAAATAGTGGTGGAGTTACCCTAAATTCAATTAAAATAAATCTTTCGAATCGAGTTGGTCTATCTTTGATTTTCCCTACTATAGGCGATGGTGGTTGCTCACCTTCATCTCAAAGTTTAGAATCAAATGAGTCCTGTATATTTCAATTAAAATATAGATATAATGGTGGACTAGTTACAAACAATGTGGCTCAAGTTGTTATATCAGGCATTGCTAAGAATTTGCCATTTAGGACTAATTACATAACTAATTATTCTGGAATTAGTGATGCTAATTTGCTGAGTATTGATCCAATAGCTAATTTGACGGTTTTAGCTAATAGCTCATCAATTGCTAAGTCGCTCTTTACTTTAAGAAATAATCTCCCAGAAATTCCGCTAATACTTAATTCGGTATCTTTAACCTCATCGATACCACAGCTGACTATTGTAGCCGAGAGTTGTAAAGATGGAGTGAAGCTAGATACTGCTATGCCTTTTTGTAGTGGCTTAGTTCAATATGGTTCCCCGCCTTCCTCGCAGTTGGCTAGTGGCATACAATTAAATGCTAAATTTAAAGCTGAAAATAGTAACAGTATTCGAGAGGTTAAATCTAATAAATTTACTGCTGAAGCTAAAAATGATTATCTTCCGTTAATTACCACTAAATTTGCAATTGGGGATGATAAGCCATTACGTTTTAGTGGTAAGGGTACCGCAAATGAACCATATGATTTTCTGGCTTTAGCTTGGCGCCATCAACTAACGTTAATTTATACTTTTACTAATGAAGGTAGTGCTCCAGTTAGAAATTTCAAATTTCGAAATTTAGATAAGACATATATTGATTTTACAGCCTCTCCAAACTCTTGTGGGCTTGATGATGGTATTGAGCTTAAGCCAGGTGACTCGTGTCAGCTAACAGCAACAGTTGCAAGTGAAAGCTTTCTGAAAATGAGTCGTGCCATACCTGGGGTTATTTCACTAAAACTACCAGTAAGCTATAGCTATGGTGATGACTTGAATAGTTCATATTTGATTGAGGATTATGACTTGACACGCTATATTCAGTTTCGCCGTGATTGGCTTAACGCAATCTATAGCTATCCTTCGGTTATCTATCCTGCAAAGAATGCTTGGGATTTATCAATAACCGGAACAGTTGACATAGATTCGGCGATAACTGATGTTGAAAAGAATAGGTCGGTCACTCTAATTCCAATTGGTAATATGTTAAAAGAGGCAACTGTAACCCCCTGCAAAGTTGTTTTTCCGAATACAAATTGTGTGGCAAAGGTAAATTTTCCTCAGGGAAATTATATTTCGGGAATGAAGATCTTCAGCATGCGAGGTTTGGCGGATTGGACGAGTCACGAAAATGCTGTATTTCAGACAGTGAAAGTTAATTTTTCAAGATAAATAACTAATTATATGAAAGGTCAAGTTATGAAATTTTTCTATGGTTTTCTTATCATCATGTTTTTAACCTCATGTCGTGGCAATGCCAATAACCAGATTGAAAAGACTAATAACATTGAATCAATTACGGTTATTACACCAATCACTCCAAATCCGCCAATTACCACTCCAATATCTGAGTCTGGGGTTGAATCAATTACGGTTATTATACCAATCACTCCAAATCCGCCAATTACCACTCCAACATTTGAGTCTGGGGTTAGAATCATTGAATCTTTTGCAATTGAGGTTGCTGATGGTTCAACGTTACAGAATCATGAGTTTGAAAGTGAACCGTATCGTGTGTTTGTAGAACGAGGACAACATACTACTATCACTTTGAAATACACCTTTACCAATAGGGGTACTGAATCAGCAACTAATTTTACGGTAGAATCTTCTAATTTAATTGAGAGCTTAACTAATTTTACGGACAACTCCTCAGGTTTTAATGACTTTTTAGCTGAAAGTACTACATTTGAATATCTAACTACTTGCAACGAGATATTGCATAGTAGAGGCGAATCATGTACCATGGAATTCAAGTGGTCTGGCATATTTCAAAAAAAGACGCCTGATGTTGCTAATAGCTTAAGATTTGATGTTGGTCTTAGTTATGGATATGATAGTAAGCTGATAGAGAAAAAACTATATAGCTCGTCGTTAAAGACTCAAATACTTGAAATAACTCTAGGTTGGGTTTCGGATTTCCCCATGCATATTCTATATGATAAAGATCAGATTCCCATTCTTGATGAGGTGATTAATGGAGCTTTTGAAGATAATACTTCTTTTAGAGGGATACTTGTGTTAGATTTTAACAAACGAAATTTTAATATTGATGACGAGGTGATTACTATACGCGTTCAAGAACAAATGTTAGAGCAAACGACGTCGGGTATTATTTCTTCGATTATAAATTATATTGCAGATGGACAGCAAATAACATGTAATCTTGATAATACACCATGTTTTGTAGATGTTTCTTATCCGATACAGTATATTATCCGTTCAGATGATGGTAACTATTTAGCAGATAATGTACCACTTATCATTACTACACAACCTGGAAACAAACAAATTATGCAGGGTAATATACAAAAAGTTAAGTTTTTGCAAAGTAAATAAATTAAAAATTATTTTTAGACGGTGGGTGGTATTATGTAAACAGCTTTGAGATTATTTAATAAAGATTAGGTCAAAATTTATTTTAAAGGAAATTAGATTGAAAATTAGTACAAAATTAATTTGTTTAAGTGCAGTAGTAGCTGCTTTAATTGGCTGTCAGGGCAATACTGGTTCTACAGTAGACTCAAGTAATGTGAATAATAGTACCACAAGCAGTTCTGGAATTGATAAGAAGATGAATGTTATCGGAAATATGGCAGTAAATAATTTTGCTGCTGGCAATATTTCGGTAGATAATTTGGGTGTTTTACCAGTTTCTACTAAGAGTAATTCAAGTTATCTTATGCGAATTAACAACCACAGCAAGGAAAAATATACATTAGACAAAGTGGAGGTTAGCAATAACTTATTAACGGTTAATACCAAGTCTTGCAAAGATTTAGCACCTGGTGCAAGATGTAGTATTGAACTTTTTCCACATACAGCAGTTTCTGGTGATGCAGTGGTTAAATTTACTTTTAAAGAAGACAAAATTAATGGTAAAACCAAACAACTTGAAGAGTTAGTTAGAATGAGTGCTAAATTACATTCTCAAAGTGGTGTAAGTATGCAAAATGGTTTTACTGAAATTGTGACTGCAGACGGTAATTATAGTTTGGCTATGCCGCTACAATTAGAACAAGATTATGACAATATAACAGCATTAAACGGTAATTTAGTTTGTAATGGAAATAATTTTAAAGCAGGTAATAGCTGTACCTATTTAATGGATGGTCATGCTCTGGCTGATAATACTCTAGTAAATACAGGCTTAATTTTAACCCATAATGGTATTACTACAAATACAGCTTATTCAAGTTTATTGGTACGAACAACATTGTCAGCAAATCTTATAATATCTCCAGGAGTCGAGGTTCTTGTGAATAATGAGGATGTTCAGTATGTTACAGTTTTAAATGCTGGAGTTGGTCCAGCAAAGATTACCCAAATAGAGTACGAAGATCCTTTGGTAGCAGTGACTGGTGACGGAGCGTGTGAGGATGTTTTAGATAATGGTAAATCATGTAAGATATATTTTAAAGCTAATTCAAATAATTTAGCTAGTGGTATCAATAGTGCCAAGATTAGTTTGGATTTTACTGATACTAATGGTCAAAACCTTAAGACATTGGAGACTATGGTTACTCTTAGATATACTGCCACGCAACCTATCTTAAGTCTGCAAGATAATGGGCAGTTAGTAAACAAGATAGCTGGGGGTAGATATAGTGGAGTTTTCGAACTTAGGAATACGGGTGGATTATACCGGATAAGTGGTGTTACTCTAACAGGTCCAAGAGATGGCTTAACTATAAATCAAAATAATCCGAATCGTTGTAGAAATGGTGTTTCATTAGAAAATGGCCAAACATGTAGTATTGAAATCATGTTCAATCCAAGCAGAAATGTTAACAATCAGTTGATAATTAATATCGTTGGAAGAACTACTTCAGCTTCAACTAATTTTAGATTTAGTCCACCAGTTCAGTATTCAGCTCTGTCTGCATCTGATATTAGGGTTATCTCATTATCCAAATTAGATGATATGCGTATTTTAACGAGTAAAAGCAACCTAGAATCGGGATTTGTTGCCAAAAATGAGTTTAAATTAACTAACACTGCTCCAAATGATCGTTCATTAAGGTTAGATTCTTTTGCTTTTGCTGGTTCATCAGCAGGCTTAACTGCTGAAAACGGTCAGTGTACTGGTATTTTAGATGAAAATAGACCAAGTTGTAACGGTTTTGTAGTGTTTGGCCCTCGTGAAACGCCTACAAATGGTTCAGAGTCATCTCGCTTGACGGTTAGGTATACTCCCGAAGGTTCAACTGCAAGAGTAAGCGCAAGTTCACCAGATACATTTGAACTTGAAGCTCATGATGCCGCTGCCGTAATTGTTACTAATGTTACAATACAAAGACGTCCAACGTTTTCTAATCAAGCTGATGGTACTTTTAATGATGCGATTGATTTTCTGGCATTAAAAGGTGATCAGCATACATTAAAACTGCGTTATACTTTTACTAATTACGGAAATCAGACAGCGGAAAAATTGAGTATTATGACATCTACGCTTCCTTATTATGTCAAGGTAGATCCTAATTCTACTACTTGTGCTTATTTCCACCAATCTGGTCCTGCTACTTTACCTCTTGAAGTAGGTAATAGTTGTTATTTAGATATTGAATTACCTCGTGGTGATAGGTTTGATATGTTGCCCAACTTGGAATTTGGTGATGTGAATCTTGGTTATGTCTATAATGATAATAATAACACACGTTCAAATCGTCATGAAAACATTACGGCACTAAAAAGGACGGTTCAATTTAGTCCTCAATGGGTATCAACAACTTCTACGCCAGAGTCTGTAGTAATTAATCCTGATTTGTCTGGTTGGTTGGCAGAAATAGAAGTTACTGATGCAGAGCCTAATAAGCTTTTGGGGGGGGCAGGCGCAAGCATTTACCCAGTATTTGTTACAGCAATTGGGGATGGAGAGGTAGGCACCGGTAGTTTAAGTAGTGCTAAAGTTACAAGTTGTAAGATTAATACTGCAGGTGGTACTTGTACTGTCAGGGTTGAATTAAGTTCTGATAAGTATAGTGCTGATGAGAAGCTAGGGTATGAGCTACAATTTAGCAGTGAGGCT
The DNA here is from genome assembly GCA_964545465.1 of uncultured Neisseria sp. Classification (GTDB taxonomy): domain Bacteria; phylum Pseudomonadota; class Gammaproteobacteria; order Burkholderiales; family UBA11063; genus Aquella. The sequence continues at coordinate 777 of CAZJFO010000033.1, read as the reverse complement.
GGTTTTCTAAAAGATAACAGTTTTAATGCATCAAAGGCAACTATTGATTTATTTCCATATAAACTAGCTTATTTTGCAAATAATAATGGTAATGGATTCCATGGTGATTTGGCTACTCAAGCTAAAGATAGTATTCCTGGTGTGTATGATTTTATATCTGGAATTGATGCTGCAGATTTAATCTGCGATCACGATGTTAATAAACCTTCTCAAAGTCGAGTTTTCTTTGCTGCTTTAGCTAGTAGTGACCCTGACAGTGCGCGTGGTTTCTGTAATTCTGATGATCCATTGGAGTGTGTTTATGAGCCATCAACTACTTATTACAATACCAACCGCCAAAAAATATTTGCAACTAATGAAAATGGCTTGCCAATAGGTGATTCTGTTATTGAGTCTGGTTTAATCCTACCAGATGGGAATACTCTAAAGAATGTTTGGCTGGGTTATTCTACAGAAGAGGCTGTGTTAGATAATTCAACATTTACAAACAATTGTGATAATTGGACATCAAGTAATCAGAACTACAGTTCAGTTATTGCTGGCTTTATAACCCCATGGTTGCCAGAAACTGTGAGCAATACGTGTAATGAAAGACATGCTATTATGTGTATTGAAAAATAATTTCTGTAACTAAAAGTTTAGGCTAAAAATAAATCTCCATCATTGAGACAATGATGGAGATTTTGATATAAGAAATATTTTAAATAGGACAATAATGAAACTTAAACAATTAGTCAGTGCAGTATTTTGTGCTGCTATTTTGGTGGGCTGTGAAAG
>CAZJFO010000032.1:0-17632 GCA_964545465.1 uncultured Neisseria sp. | reverse complement strand
CGGTTAATGTAGCTAATCTCTATAATTTTGGGGATGGTAATCCGATTGATAATCTAGACCCTAGTGGTCATTTTCCGATTAAAGCAAAGGAATTAGCCAACATTGCATCAATAGTTATATTAGCTGCTGCAGCTGCAGTATCTATCGTAGGATCTTATTATATTGGTGTTGTAGGAAACGCCATTTGTCGATGGTTAAGTGTTGCTATTCGAGCCGCCCGAGCCATGGGTGAGGTTGCAATCCTAGAAGAAGCAGAAGCTGGTACTACCATTGCCCTTGTAGATGCCACTTCGGAAACTGCTACGATTGAAGCGAATGCTAATGTAGCTCAAAGGATTGTAGAAGCCGTAGAAACAAGGACTCCTACTATTCATGCTATAGATGCTATGCATGAAGGACCAGAGCCCTTCTCTCTTCGTCCTACTGCTACTAGTTATGGAGCTACTACTAGTAGAAGTAGTGGTAATGTAATAAACAATATGGACTTTCATTTACATTTTCCAGAAGAAGAAAATCAAAATTCTGGATGGCTGCTGGGAAAGGCGAGATATTGGGCTAGTGGTGGGCATCCCTCATAGAGAGTTTATATAATTATACTTACAATGTTTTTTAGAATTATTTGTACTCAAAGCCATATGGATTGAATAATTACATTTATTCAATAACGAGATAAATTAATGGAGTTAAGCTATGATAAAACTATTTAAAAAACCATATCATAAATGTATGTATATAACATTATTGTTTAATTTATTTTTATCTGGATGTAATACTGGTAGCAATTATTTTATGATGACAGAGTTTCATGATAATAATAAAGAGATAATTAAATATTCACTTAAGGGTCAAAATCATAAGTTAATTGATGGTAATATAACTGATCATAATATATCGGTAACTATGCCATTTGGTAGCACTATAACTGACTTAGTAGCAAAATACTCAACAACAGGAAAAAGCGTAACAGTTAATGGTAATCCGCAAACAAGTGAAGTTACTCATAATAATTTCGAAAGCACTATAGATTATGTGGTAACTGCACAAGATGGAAGTACAGCAACATATAAAGTCATGGTTGCAGTAGCAGAAAGTTCTGCGAAAGAAATAATTAAATATTCATTTAAGGGGCAAAATAACGAGTCAATTGATGGTAGTATAACTGATCATAATATATCGGTAACTATGCCATTTGGTAGCACTATAACTGACTTAGTAGCAAAATATTCAACAACAGGAAAAAGCGTAACAGTTAATGGTAATCCGCAAACAAGTGACGTTACTCACAATAACTTCGAAAGCACTATAAAGTATGCAGTAACTGCACAAGATGGAAGTACAGCAACATACGTAGTCATGGTTACAGTTCCTAAAGAATTGTTTAGTTGTATTGCGGATCCTGTTACCTCAAATGCATGTGGTTGTTTGGCTATGAATGATGGTAGCCGTTTAATTTGGTACGCAGATGGTAGTAAAACTGGTACTTGGGACTCCTGGTGTTCGCATACAGGAACTTATGCAGACTCTAAGTGCAATAAAGATGGAGCATCATTGATAACTTTTAACTCTGAAAATCATTGTGGATATAATAATTGGCATTTACCAAATGCAACAAATCTTGGCAATGGAACTTCTGGAGATACAATGGGTGGTAACTGGGGAATGCTAGCTAGCTATGCTAAAAATAACGGATGGGCTAAAGGAACTTCATTTTCTAAATGGCTGATGAATCCTTCTAGTGGTGAAAGTGGTATAAACCACTTTACAGGAATACAACCCCAAAATTATTATTGGTCTACAGTATCAGCAGATGATGATGATATCAATGCTTGGTGCTTGGCTACAGTATTGGGGACAGAATATGAAGGTGATAAATCTGCCACCAATTTTGATGTTCTACTTGTAAGAGACAATCATTAATTTTTATAAGAATTTTCAAATGAAGCATACTTTAATTTTTTTAGCTTTTTGGACATCAATTTCTATAGCACAGGATCATTCATTAATTATAAAAAACACTGGAAATTCAACTATAACAATAACTCCTAGCACCTCTGATGGAGATCATGCTTGTGGTTATATAATTTTTAGGTGGTGTACTTGGAATTATGGTGGTGATCCATGTAATAATATACTTAATAATACATATCAAGGCACTTTAAAAATTGCCCCAAAAAAACAATATCAAATAATTAATGGCAGCGATCTCGAAGACGATTGGTGGGGCAACGACTGGATGTCTTATAATATTCATGCTAAGTATTGTAAATATTCAGTTTATAATACTAATTCTAGTGAATCAATAGGATTAAGAATCTCGGATTACCAGCACTCAACTTGTATATTAACACATGAAGCTCAAAGCATTGATGCATTGTATGACGGCAATGAGACTGTCAATGTTTCTAATGGTACTGGTAAACAAGATGATCATGACTTATGTCAAGATTAAGTATTACAACACCTCTTTGTCAACTAGTAATAATACGAAAATATCCCAAAACAATATTAAATTTTAGGGTTACATTTCATCAGAATCATCAAAATACATATCATCATCTTCTTCAATATGCTCTAAATCAAGATTTTCTAATTGAGCAAAACTATCTAAGAAACTCTTTAACTTATCAGCACGGTTTGGCTGACGAAGCTTGCGAATTGCTTTAGCTTCTATCTGACGAATTCGCTCACGTGTCACGTCAAACTGACGCCCAACCTCTTCTAAAGTATGATCTGTCAAGGTATCAATCCCAAAACGCATACATAATACCTTAGCTTCACGAGGTGACAACGTATCTAAAACTTCACGTACTGTCTTTTTAAGACTATAATCAATCCCATGCTCGGCTGGAATAACCGTTGATTTATCTTCAATAAAATCACCAAAGCTCGTATCGTCTTCGTCTCCAATTGGTGCATCCATAGATATTGAGTCATGAGCAACTTGATATATTTTACGGACTTTCTCTTCACTAATCTCCATCCGTGTTGCTAACTCTTTAGTTAGTGGCTCACCAGATTTCTCTTGTAATAGCTTACGATGCTCTTTACTCATACGATTTATAGTCTCTATCATATGAACTGGTATCCGAATAGTGCGTCCTTGATCAGCTATAGCACGAGTAATAGCTTGTCTAATCCACCATGTTGCATAGGTAGAAAATTTATAACCCTTACGATACTGAAATTTATCAATAGCTTTTATCAGACCAATATTACCCTCTTGGATTAAATCTAAGAAATGCAATCCACGATTAGTGTATTTCTTAGCAATTGAAATAACCAAACGTAAATTTGACTCAACCATCTCAGTACGCGCTTTTTTCTGTTCACGCTCTGCTTTTTGTAATTGCTTGTATAGGTTCTTAATCACTTCAACACTAATACTTAAATCTGCCTCAACTAATTTAATCTTTTCTTGCTTTTCAACAATATCATACTTCAAACGATTAAATAAATCAGCATATTTTTTGTTAGGAATGTGTTTATCAACCCATGTTGTTTCATTATTAATAAACTCTTTTCTGAATCTGTCCTCAGGTATTTTGATAATATCACAAGCAATATGAAAAACTTCATTCTCATACCCTTTGATTTCACGATGTCCAACTCTTAAAATATCACAAAAAGCTTCAATTTGTTTATTAGTAAACCTAATTTTTTCTAATAATGCCGTAATGTCAGTTAAAATCAACCGATATTCATCTGAACTAGTAGTATGTTTTTTAATAATTTTGTTTTGTTTATCAACTAATTTATTAAAATCTTTGAAGAAATCAGCAGTTTTTTGCTTTAATTTTTCTAGCTGTTCCCGTGATATCTGCTCGTCATCATCATCACCCAAACTATGCGGAATAAGATCTTCTGATTCAATAGGATCATTGCTAGGATCTTCATCAATAAATTCATCAATGAAATTTTCTATTTTAAATCTACCAGCAAGAACATCTTCATATACACGTGAAATATCGTTGATAATCTTTGGACAATCAGCAATCGCTGAAATCATTGACTTAATACTACTTTCTAACTTACGTGCTATCTCTGCCTCATCTGTCTTATCAAGTAAATCATAGGTACCAATTTCACGCATATACATACGAACTGGGTCAGTTGTACGTCCAAACTCATTAGCGGATGTGGTACTTGCTAAAATCTTTTCAGCTTCTTCTACCGCATATTCGTCATCATCAACTGTCGCTGATGAAGTACCCGACAACAGTAATTCCTCACGACTAGGCTCATATTCAAATACTTTAATACCAATAGTCTCAATCATCATAATGATCTGATCAATTATCTCAGAATCAGTAATATGATCAGGTAGATTATCATTAATCTCAGAGTTTGTTACGTAGCCACGCTCTTTACCTTTACCTAATAAATAACGTAGCTTTCTTTTTTGCTCTTCAAACTTATTTAACTCATCAACAGATAAATTTTCAGCACCAGAACTAACCAACCGCATCAACTTATTCACGTCATTATGTGCTGAGTTATCCTCTTTTCCACTCTTCTTACCTTTAGCACGACGGTGTTTTCCACGTTCTAGCTCGTCACCAGATCTACTATTTTCAGAATCTTGTTCTAATTTAGCACCACGTGCGGAAATCTTTGACTTAGCAATTGTAGTATTTGGTTTAGCAACCAATAAATTTTCAGTAGAAGTTTTTTTTGTCATTTAGTTTCCTTAATGGTTATCGCAAAGCTTATGCTATCGCGATTAAAAGTGTTTTTTTGCTTGCTTCAAATAATAAAACATAGAAATAACCGTTATAACCACGGCCAAAAGCATAAAAAAATTACCAATATAATTAGTATTTATAAAGTTACCATGATAATCAAACAATAAAAGTGAAATCGCTAACATCTGTAAACCAGTCTTTAGTTTACCAATATAAGCAACCGCGACACTATTAGTATCGCCAAGTTTAGCCGTCCATTCCCTTAGTGCTGATACCGCAATCTCACGAATTATTATCACAATTGCTGCAAATACAAAAGTTCTTTGCATATTTACAAGCATTACCAAACTAGCAGCAACAATTGCCTTATCTGCAACAGGATCTAAAAAAGCTCCAAAAGAAGTCTCCTGCTTAAGCAACCGTGCCAAGAATCCATCGAGATAATCAGTAAATGCAGCAAAAACGAAAATAATAGTGGCTAATATATTTTTGTTGACCATACTAAGTAACGCATCGGGTAAATAATAAATACCTATAAAAACAGGTACTAGGAATATCCTTATCCAAGTCAGCAAAAGAGGAATTGTCATTTTTTTTAACATGTTTAGTACTTCAAAATGTTAATGGAAAAAAGAATATATCTGATTTGCCAGAATATTACCAATGCCATTTACCTGTTTTAGTTCATCTATTTTAGCCTCAGCAACAGCCTTTGCATTACCAAAGTGCGCCAATAAAGCACGCTTTTTTTGCACTCCTAAATTGGGTATTTCACTAAGCACTGAGGTCGTCATTTTTTTTACCTGACGCTTACGATGTCCTGTAATAGCAAACCTATGGGCCTCATCACGTAGTGATTGCAGCAGTCCAAATATCGAAGCATCGTAGCTAATTATTCGTCCGTCCTCTAAAAGTAAGCGGTCAAAAAGTGGGTTTCTATGATTACCCTTATATATTCCCAAGCACCTTATTTTATCATATAGATTCATATCACTTAAAACCATTTTTAGTGTTTCTAATTGCAATTTACCACCATCAATCAAAATAAGCTCCGGCAATGGCATTTCCTTATTATCTAAACGCCGCCTTAAAACAGTTTCCATAGCAATTAGATCATTGCCATTAATATCCTTTTTATTATAATCTTGATTGAGATTATACTTACGATACTTAGAGCTATCTATTATTCCATCGCTATATACAACAAGACCACCTACCGTATTTTCTCCATGATTGTGACTAATATCGATACACTCTATGCGATTTAGTGACCTAATACCCAGTAGCTCAGCTATTTTATTCGCATTAGCCTCTAACCCTCTAGAGCTTTGCTCAACAATTCTATTTAAATTTATACGCCCCATTTGATATAGCTTTTGTACCTGATTACTCTTTGTAGATATAATTCTAATTCCAACCGCTTTATAAAATAAATCTTTAAACTCATCTGATAAATTAAATTCGGAATAAATCTGTTTGGTACTTCTATCTTCTAGGTAATAACTTTCTAAGAATATTTCAAAAACACTAGTAATGTCATTATCAATATTATCTAAAATAAAATGCTTATCTCCTATATATAAGCCATTTCTTAAAATTATCAAGTAAATAAATACCTTATTTGCAGAGTTTTCACATAAAACAAGATCACAACTTAATGGCTCGTTATAGTTGTTGATTATTTGATTAGCACTTATATGTTTTAGTATACCAAGCCTATCTCTAACTATCCCGGCTTGTTCAAACTCCATTTTTTCTGCAAAATTATACATTTGATTAGTTAGATCATCTATTACTTTAGCAAATTTACCATTGAGAAAATCAACAGTTTGCATCACTTGATTATGATAGTCAATCTCACTTACCAAATTAACACAAGGAGCAGTACAGCGTTTTATTTCGTATAAAACACAGGGACGAGTTCGATTTTTCAAAACACTGTCGGTGCAGGTGCGAAGCTTAAAAATACGCCCTATCATATCCAAATTCTGACGTATAGCAGTACCATTTGGATAAGGACCAAAATAGCTGTCTTTACCATTTGGTTTACCTCTATAGCTATCTAATTTTGGATAAGTGTGATTTGACAAACGCAGTAGCGGATAACTTTTGTCATCCCGAAAAATAATATTATACTTAGGCTTCAAATTTTTAATTAGATTATTCTCTAGAATCAAAGCCGAGACCTCATTTTCTGTAACCGTAATCTCAATGGTGTGTATTTTAGACACCATAAGACTAATTCTAGGGGATAGGGTTTGTGATTTTTGAAAATATGACTTCACGCGTTTATATAAATTAAGCGCCTTACCTACATATAAAAGCTCACCCAATGAAGAACCATCACCAACTTCTTTATAAAATCGATAAACCCCTGGTTCATGGGGGATATTTTTTATAAAATCAGAAGTGCTTACTAGTATTTGCATACTTAATTTTATCCAAACATCCCAAACACAATACCAAAAAACAATATTAACCCTACCCAATTATTAAGTAAGAACATGCTAAAATATTTATCCTCTTCGTGCTGCAACAAGATTATAATCTGATAAATTAGTAACCCACCTGATAAACTAAGGCATAAGTAGTATCCCATATTTAGATGAATTAATGAACCTAGCCAAAAGAATAATAAGAAAAAAACCAAGTAACAAACCCCAATAGTTACTACTACAAACCGCCCAAAGGTAATTGCTGAAGTTTTTATACCAATTTTTATATCATCATTAATATCGACCATTGCATATATGGTATCATAGCCAATAACCCAAAACAAATTGGCAAAAAACAATAAACATGCAATTAGACTAATATTACCCTTAATCTCCATAAAAGCCATAAGTATCCCAATGCTAAAAGCTAGACCAAGATAGGCTTGTGGAATAGAAAAAAATCGTTTGAAAAATGGATAACTAATAAATATCATCAATGCCGGAATACTTAAGTACAATGTATGTTTATGTAGATACTTATATGCCAAAATAAATGCTAATAAACTTAGAACAATTGCAATTATCAAAGCAATAACCTTACTAATACTCCCATTAGCTATTGGGCGATTCTTGGTGCGTTCTACATCTTTATCAAATTTTGCGTCTACTATATCATTGACAACACACCCCGCAGTTCTGGTTAGAAAAACCCCAAGACTAAAGACTACTAAAGTATAAAATGGTGGAATACCGTGGGATGCGACAACTAAAGCCCCAAGGGTTGGCCATAAAAGTAATAAAGTGCCAATTGGTTTATCAACACGCATAAGACTTAGATAATCTTTTAGCATAATAATTTCACATTACAATAATTAATTTAAGCACTAATCCTAACACATTTAATCGGTAAATGTGTTACAATATTTTACTAAATTTTGTTAATAGCGATACCCATGCAAGATTACTCAGTTATTATTGAAAATGTTACTTTTGGCTATAGCGATGATACGCCAATATTAAAAAACGTTTCACTAAAAATCCCCGCTGGCAAAACCGTTGCTATAATGGGTGGCAGTGGCTGCGGCAAAACAACGCTATTAAAGCTTATATCTGGGCAAATTAGACCATCTGCAGGTATGGTTACGGTGCTAGATCAAGAAATCACCAAACAATCAAATAAACAAATCCTTGCGCTCAGAAAAAGAATGGGTATGTTGTTTCAATTTGGAGCTTTGTTTACTGATATGTCGGTTTATGAAAATGTAGCCTTTTGCCTAAAAGAACATACCGATTTATCCGAGAGCATTATCAAGAAAATTGTAGCTATGAAATTAAATGCTGTAGGTCTATTTGGAACTGAACAACTAATGCCACAACAATTATCAGGTGGAATGTCACGGCGTGTTGCACTTGCTCGTTCCATGGCACTTGATCCTGAATTAATGATGTATGATGAACCTTTTACTGGGCTAGATCCAATATCACTAAATGTGTCAGCTATGCTAATCCAAAAATTAAACAAAGCCTTGGGACAGACATCAATTTTAGTAACTCACGATATTGAGTCGTCATTCAAAATGGTTGATTATATATATTTTATGGCAGATGGTAAAATTATTGCTGAGGGCTCACCAATTGAGGTACAAAACACTGATAACCCTATGGTATGCCAGTTTATTGAAGGTAGAGTAAATGGACCATATAGCTTTGAATATAAAACCAATTTAGACTATAATAATTACTTAGGAATATCATAAAGTGCAAAAACTAATTAATTTTTTAGCAGCTCTAGGTAATCCGTTTGCAGGTTTTATAATTCACCTTGGTGGAATATTTAACTTATTTTTAGAAATAGGATTAAGCCTTGCTTATCCACTTAAGAAACCCACACTAATAATTAAAGAGATATATTTCTCTGGGGTGCGCTCTTTAGTAATAATAGCAATATCTGGCTGGTTTGTAGGTATGGTTCTTGGATTACAAGGATATAATACCTTACAACGCTTTGGCTCAGTTAGTATGATAGGCTCGTTAGTGGCATTATCCTTACTTCGCGAGTTAGGTCCAGTATTAACTGCTATTTTATTTGCTTCTCGTGCTGGTTCTGGCATTACCGCCGAAATCGGGCTTATGAAAGCAACCGAACAATTAGATGCGATGAGTGTAATGGCTGTATCGCCAATAAAACGAATAGTTGCACCCAAATTTATTGGTGGTATAATATCGGTGCCGATACTTGCTTGTTTGTTTAATACTGCAGGTATATGTGGTGGATATTTTGTATCAGTTGTATTGCTTAAATTGGATAATGGAACTTTTTGGTCACAAATGAGCGATAGCGTTTCATTACATGAAGATGTAATTAACGGTATAATTAAAAGCTTTATTTTTGGTGTCGCAGTTACTCTAATTGCAGTATACCAAGGTTTTATAGCAAAACCAACTGCAGATGGAGTATCAAGCGCCACCACTAGAACCGTTGTTAGTTCAGCTTTGGTGGTTTTAGCATTAGATTTTATATTAACCGCTTTGATGTTTTAGGGCAAGAAATGAAAAGATTAACTATTGACCTCTCAGTTGGAATATTTGTTTTAATTGGTATTTGTTGTTTAGCTTTTTTATCAATAAAAGTTGCAACCCATACCAACTTTGGCTCTTCAGATAAAAACAATTATACAGTTTATGCCGAATTTAATAACATTGGTTCCCTAAAAGTCAATGCACCAGTTAAGGTATCTGGTTTTGTAGTAGGACGTGTTACTGATATTAGTTTAAACCCTAAAACATATCAAGCTGTTACTACATTAACCCTTAACAATCACTACCAATTTTCTAGTGACACCTCAGCGCAGATTCTAACTACGGGACTACTTGGGGAGCAATACATTGCACTTCAATCTGGAGCTGATAGTAGTGCTCTAAAAAACGGGGATACAATTAGCCTTACTTCCTCAGCTATGGTTCTTGAGGATTTAATTGGTAAATTTATGACTGGCTCAACATCTAAGTAATATTTTTTCGGAGTAATTATCATATGAAGCAGATTTATTTTTGTTTATTATTTTGTGGCTTAACATTTAATTCTGTTGCTAAAGAAACCAAATCCGCTAGTGACGTTATCGTTAAAGTAGCAGCGTCAAAGCCCGCTACTGCAACTGCATCCCCTAAACCAACTACTGCAAAAGAGCTAACTAGTGGCGTCATTATTGATATAACACCATGTGAATTAGGATCTCCATGTGGAGTAGTTAGTGATACAACCACAAAAGTCCTTGATGCTGTTAATAAAGGAGTACCACAAAATCAAACGATTACTTTAATTAATAATGCAGCAGCTTCACAATTTAATTTCAACCTAATGACTAGATATGCTATGGGCAATAATTGGAAACTAGCTACACCTGAAGAACAAGAGCAATTAGTTATGGTATTTAAGGATCTATTAATTTATACCTACTCAACTGCATTATCAAAATTTAAAGGTGCTCAAATTACTTTAACCAGTAGCACTATAGATGGAAAAAAATCTACTGTTATAAGCGAAGTATTATTACCAAGTACTAATCCAAATGCAAAGCCTATTAAAGTAGAATATGATTTAGCCAAAATATCTGAAGACATCTCTTGGAAAGCTTATGATATTAAAATTGAAAATGCTAGCTTAATTACTACATATCGCAATCAATTTAATGAAGTTGTTCAAACAAGTAAAATTACGGGTTTAATCAAACAACTAAAAGCTAAAGTATCAGAACTAAAGGCTAAGAACGTATAATGCATAACTATAAATTAACTAGTGCTTTATTGATTAATAACGTTACTAAATTACTTAGGCAATTTAATAAAGATATTAAATCCGAGAGTTCAATTACACTAGATTTATCCAATGTTAGTAATATAGATTCTGCAGGACTAGCTTTTTTAATTGAATTAAAAGCAAACTGTATGCACAATAACTGCAAAATTAACTTTTTAAGCCCATCTGAACCGATAATTAATTTTTGTAAACTTTATCAAATAACTTTATAAATGGACTAATATCATAAAAATGGGCAGATTATTAAAAGCCGCCTTATATACTAGCTTGATGTTTTCATATTCATCCAGCTTTGCTATTTATGAATCTAGTACTTTAATTAATGATAGATTTGAAAACTATAATCGTAATGCATACCGAATGAATAATACCTTAGACAAAAACTTTGTTCGCCCAACAGCAGTTTTTTATGTTACTTATATTCCAAAACCGGTACGTTCAGCTATCCAAAACTTCTTTAATAACTTACGTGATTTCGTAACTCTTAGTAATGATATTCTTCAATTAGAAGGCACCTCAACAATTCATAGCATAATGCGTATTGTAGTTAACTCTACTATTGGTATTGTAGGATTAATTGATGTATCTACATATCTTGGAATACCCCAAGAAAAAAACTCCTTTGGTAAAACATTTAAAGCTTATGGTTGGAAAAACAGCAGCTACATTGTTTTGCCTCTACTTGGACCATCAACCGTCAGAGATGCCATAGGTTTAATACCTGATACAGCTCTTAACCCAACTTGGTGGATTATACCTAGCCAGTATGACTACATATCAGTTGGGTTATTCACTATTAACTCTATTGATGCTAGATCACAATATCTTGATTATGATGATGTTTTAAATACATCTCTTGATCCATACGAAACAGTTCGTGATTTCTACTTAAAAGGAATCAATGAAAGCATAGCCGAAACGGAGAGCAGTAACGATGTTGATATTGATAGCTTATTGAATAATGATGGTAAAATTTAAATTTTTTTGTAGCCTAGCTGCCTAGCAAAGACAACATAAAGAATTGCTATAAAGGCTATAAAAGTAAATAGTGGATATATTAGTAATGCAGTATAATAATGTGTTTCAAGATTACCAAAGTCATAATTTACAAAAATATTTGCGATATTAAAATTATCGAGAACGTAGCCAAATATAACCTGTCCTGCAAACCCACCCAAAACAATAAAAGTATTATTCATAGCTATAACAGACCCACTTAATTCTGGCGGAGCAAACTTAGGTACCAATGAAAACGCCACAATTACACCTGAAGCAGATATACCACCACAAATCACCACAATTAATACACCACTATAACTAAACACAACAGGAATTGCCATTAGAAGATAAGTAATCAACCCCAAACCAGCTAATAGACATACGATAATCTTTGCTGAGGCAATATCTTTTATCATTACACTAACTAATATACTAGCAATCATAAAACTTTCCCAATAAACCTGAATTAAATCTAGTGCTTGAACTTCAGAGTATTCATGAACATGAATTAGATAGTTTTTAAGCCAGTACCCAGCAAATGACATAATAACTAACCAAGTAGTAAATGAATAAGTAAATACACTAAGCAATCTTTTATTTTTTAAAAGTTGAAATGCAGATTTAAATGCTGCAACAATCGTGACTTGTTCTTTTGGTTCAGACTTTATATTACGGACTAATATTAATGAAGTAAGTAGTAGAAGTATACAAAAACCAATCACAATATACGCCGAAAAATGAAAACCGTAATGACTTATTAGATGCTTAAATGGCTCTGCAGCAATCACAGACCCAGTACCAGTGAAAGACTCAAGAATACCAATTAATAGCGGCAACAATTTTGCTGGCAAAAATTTTATTGCTATGTATATTGCAGAAATATAACCAACCGCACAACCAATTCCTGTAATAAATCTACCAGCACCAAGCATAAAAGAATTTGAACTCGAAAAATACAATAGTGTACCTAATGTTGTTATCAAAATGCTTATTGGTAAAACAATTTTAAGCCCAAACTTATCAAAAAATATCCCACCTGGTATCTGTAGAACAGCGTAGCTAATAAAATATAGCGAAGTTAAATTGACTATCTGACTTTGACTTAAACCTAAAGCAACTTCAAAATAATCCGAAGTATTAATCGGTACTATCTGAAAAAAAAATGCTAATGAAGCAAATAGCAATGCCAAGATATAAAGCTTATACCCAAGACGAATTTCACTATTCATCATACGACCTTCTATAATAGATATTTTTCTAGGAGCTGTTTAATTTTAACTTAATATCTTATAAATGTGTAATTTTTTCAAATTATTTCATTAGCAATAAGTTATTCTAGAATTAAATCAGTCTACTGCATCCATGCAATTTATTAACTTACCATCATGTAACCGATAACGCCTGGATGTTTTAGCAGCGATTTCATTATCATGAGTAACAATTACTAGACTCGTTTTCAACTCTTCTTGCAACTTAAAAAATATGTCTAGAACATGATTACTAGTTTGATTATCCAAATTCCCTGTAGGTTCATCAGCAAATACAATACTTGGGTTATTTACTACAGCTCTAGCAATTGCAACTCTCTGGCGTTCACCACCTGATAACTGCCCTGGGAAATGCTTAGTTCTTCTAGATAACCCTAGCCGATTCAGTAATTCAAGTGCATGATTACGCTTGGATTCACTAACATAGCCACCAATCATAATTGGCATAAGTACATTTTCAAGTGCTGTAAACTCAGGTAATAGATGGTGAAATTGATATATAAACCCCAAGTTTTGGTTTCTAATCGCACAAATTTGATTATCATTAAGTTTACTAAAATCATTACCATTAATAACAATTTCTCCACTAGTAGCCTTATCAAGACCAGCTAATAAATGTAATAATGTACTCTTACCACTTCCTGAGCTACCTGTAATACTCACTGTTTCACCTAGAGTAACTTGAAAATCAATACCATTTAAGATATTTAAATCAACTCCACCTTGATTAAAAGTTTTATATAGTTGGTGACAACTAAGTACATTACTCATAACGAAGCGCCTCCACAGGATCGGTTCTTGAAGCACTATAGCTTGGGTATAGCGTAGCTACTATACTTAAGAGAATAGATACAGTAAATATACTAATTACATCACTAGGTATAACTTGTGATGGTAGATAATCAATTAGATATACATCTGCATTAACTAGTTTGGCTCCAGTAATAGTCTCAATAAAATGAACTATACCACCTACATTTAATGCCATAATGATTCCAAGTATCGTCCCTGATACAGTACCAATCACCCCTGATATACCACCTTGAATTATAAAAATATTCATAATGCTTCTTTTACTCGCACCCATAGTCCTTAATATTGCTATATCGGTTTTTTTATCATTAACTGTCATAACTAATGTTGAGACTAGATTAAACGCAGCAACAGCTATAATCAAAGTTAAAATAACAAACATCATTTTCTTTTCTAACTCTACAGCAGAAAAATAATTTTGATGCTGTTCAATCCAATCAGTAATAATTATATTTTCTGGTAAATACCCCTCTAGTGCATATTTTATTTTTTGAGTTTGCATTACGTCATCTACTTTTAGCCTTATTCCAGTGACACTATCAGCCAATTTGAATAATACTTGTGCATCATGAAGATTAATCAAGACTAAAGAGCTGTCATACTCATACATATGCACATTAAAAATACCACTTACGGTAAATTGCTTAACCCTTGGTAGCATTCCAGCCGGGGTTACTTGTCCATCAGGGGTTATAAAGGTAATTTTATCACCCACTTCAACACCTAATTGCTTTGCTAAACCAAAACCAATTACGACATTAAAAGCTCCGCTTTCAAGAGTTTTTGTACTACCTTGTACCATATTTTCATCAATATTATCTACATTGCGTTCAAATGCAGGTTCAATACCACGAACTAGAATCCCGCTAACACTACTATCAAATGATGCAAGTGCTTGTCCATTTACATATGGAGCATATTGTAAAACATGCTGACTACTTTTTTGAGTAAGTGTAGCAATTTGATGCCAGTTTTTTAAACTACCACTAGCACCCAACAATTCCATATGTGAAGTAACTCCAATAATTTTACCTCTTATTTCTTTTTGAAAGCCATTCATAACTGATAATACAGTAATAAGAGCAGCAACACCAAGAGCAATACCTACAATAGATACTAACGATATAAACGACACAAAGCTACTTTTTTGTTTTGCCTTCAAGTAGCGAAGCCCTACAGTAATTTCAAATTTATTAAACACATTCCACCTTAATTTTAATTATTTCTTATCTGGATATGGACTATCCAATTTGCTCATTAAATCAATAAATGAATCTCGTAATTGATTAGGATCAATTCCCATAAGGACTCCATCTTCAAAAGCATCTTGTGCAAGTTGAAATAACTCGTTAATATTTTGCTGCATAACTTTTATTTTTTCAGTGCAGGAGATTATTTTACCATCCGATGAATACCAAATTTTATCCATGTTTTTTCTTATGCTTAGACATTTTGTGAGAGGCTCTTCTCACTTGAGACTTAGCTAAGGAGTTTTTATGATGTCTACGTGATTTTGACACCCTATGCCTCGAATACCCTGCTCTAACAGGCAATGCTTCATCATTGATATCTTGGAAGCTTTCTAAAGTGGTATTACCATTACCTGAGTACTCTTCCTGGACTATTCGCTTCGCACCAGTTACCATAGAGCGCCACGTACTATTAAATTCAGTTACTTTTATTGAGTCCCCCGTGTGTGGTGATTGGATGAATTTATTATTTCCAATATACATCCCTACATGATCTATATATCGATGATGAATAGTGAAAAAAATCAAATCCCCAGGCTCTAATTCATCTAAATTAACCCGTATACCAACCCGTGCCATTTGTGCTGCTGTACGTGGCAAATCAATTCCTAATGACTTTTTAAATACATAATGAATAAATCCACTACAATCCATTCCCTGTTGTGGGTTGTTTCCACCCCAACGATATGGAATACCAATAAGGCTTATTGACTGCAAAAGCATATCACCTATTGCGTCTTGCGACTGTCCATTTATGGGAACTTGAATTGTTGTTGTATCATCTTCACTTGCATATGCAGTTGTCAAACAACACCACACAAATAATACGCAAACAGCTTTTTTCCACATTATAAATAATTCTTTTTCAAACAAACCGACCTTAGTTAAGCATAAAGATATTGTCATGAACTAAAGATTTTCTCACATTTAGCGCTGTTAGTTGCAACAAATTTCAAGATATAACCCCAAATATAAATATCACTTTAATCTCAAAGTCTAAAAAGTTATAAGTAGTGCCATATTTTGTATTCAAATTTAGATATAATGATGTTTACTTTTGTAAGAAAACCTAGAAATACTGTACAGATGTATTAAATTCCAATGGTGTTGCTATTTATTTTTATGTATTGTGGGTTGCTAAAAAACTGAACATTAAAGCTGGGTGCGAGAACAAGATTATTTTTTTAGGTGGCATTATTAACACCACCTAACTCTTTCACCGGAATAACTAATTGATTAAATAGAATTCGTCGCCTGCATACGTGGCGCCTTCATAATAATCATAAGCACAGCGCTTGTATGCAAAATTATTTGCACATGCTGGGGTATGCCATATATAAACCTGGAAATTTTCTTTGGCACCATCAAATGCATTCGAACCCACACTTAATTCTCTTACATCATTCATAAATAAGTCTTGAAGGTTTGGGGTATTAACAAATGCTCTTTTACCAATTTTGTTTACCTTATTCATAAATACTCGTTGAAGACGTGTGTCATCAGCAAATGCATCTTGCTTAACATTGATTACATTATCCATAGATACCCATTCAAGATTTGTGTTATTAGCAAATGCTCTTTTACCAACAGTTGTCACAAGATTCATAGATACATTTTGAAGATTTGTGTTATTAGCAAATGCATTATCTGCAATTTCCGTAATTCCTTCTGGAATAACTATACTTGTTAAATCTAATCCATCATCGGACAGCCTAATAATAACAGATTCTTTAATAATAAATTTACTACGATCAGTAGCCACCATATGTGGTTGAGTAACAACTACAGGTACTCTATCTTTTACATTTATTACATCTGGTATAGTTACCGTAGGTTGGGGAGCACTACCATTATCTTCAACACTCGTGATTAATTGAGAGGATGCGTCTGTTACATTTGTAGTATTTAATGATTGAGTAACTGTAGCATTGTCAATAGTAGAAGCGTCAGAACTATCTGCTGACTGACTGCTTGTATCGCTGTGATCATTCGTCACCTGCATAATAGGTTTGTCAAAATTCTCATACCACTGCCAAGCACATTGTTCGTGTTTAAAATGTTTGTGACATTCACTATCAGACTCTATATAAACATGGAATTTTTCTTTGGCACCATCAAATGCATTCAGAGCCATGTTTAGGTCTTTTGCATAATACATCGATACCCCTGAAAGTTTTTTAGTATTAGCAAATGCACTTTCACCAATTTCTTGCACATTATCCATATGCACATCTATAAGATTTATATTATTAAAAAATGCATTTTTACCAACTTTTGTCACACTTTCCAGATATACATATTTAAGATTTGTGTTACCATTAAATGCATTATCTGCAATTTCCGTAATTCCTTCTGGAATAACTATCTT
>CAZJFO010000031.1:0-17663 GCA_964545465.1 uncultured Neisseria sp. | reverse complement strand
TAACCTAATTATTTCTATATCGGTGGATCAAATTTCAGGTCACATTATATAATACCGTAAAACGTAAAATATATTTTTATTGCATTTCGTACTTGAATTCGGGAATTCGGGATTTTAATCCCTAACGAGATTATAACTAAATATTCCAAGCGTGTGAATCGTGGATATCACAAGTCCTCGCACTTCGCAGTAAAATGGGCGCATTAACTCTTTATCATTAGTTGCATTATTTAGTCTTACGACTACCCAACTGACCAGCTTGATTAATGGGGTTTGAATGATATATTTTAGTAAATTAATAGCAAAAATATTTCTTGAAAGAATGAAGAAAATAATGAACATACAATGCAAATGTAGTGCTTTAGCAGCTATTACCCCATATATGAGATAGAAGTTATATCATATATGGGGCACTAACTATAGTTTAGATTAGCTATATAATGCACTTAAGTGCGTGTTAAAAAACTCTAAACTACAACCAAAATCCATACGCCCTGTGAGCATTTCAATATATACCCCAGAGTTATGTTGTCTCGCTGCTACTAACGCCTTATTTAGCTCTTCATTAGTGGTAACTTTAAAACTCAACCATTTACTACAACCAAAAGCTTCGGGCAATTTACTATATTGAAGCTGTGCTATATCATCATATAGCACATCAGGATCTGTTTCTAAGGCACGCTCAAGCATATAGCCATCATTATTAATACAAATAACAATTGAATCAATGCCATAACGCCCCATAACTCCAATCTCATTAAGTGTCAACTGATGAGACCCTTCACCTGTAACTAAAATAGCTCTTTTCTGCGGCGATGCTAGAGCAACACCCAATAAAGCCGGCGTTGCCCAACCAATCGACCCCCAAAGTGTCTGGTTATGATACTTAACCCCATTTGGAATAGGTAGACGTGGCATATTTAATGATGATGAACCAGTTTCAACAACAACTACATCTTCAGGCTCTAAAAAGTCGACAAGCTGACTATAAAATGATTGTAGTGTTATTGGGTTTGCGTCAACAACAAGAGGTTTAAACTCTAATCGTTTTACTTTAGGGCAATAATTCTTTGCACACACCTTGGATAATACCCCATCCAAAACATCTTCTATGAATATTTCAGGAAAGTATTTTTTATCTTGTTTTACAAATAGCGGGGCTAATGTCAATACTTTTGTAATATCCATATTATCAGAATACCCACTAGTATTAAAATCTGACCATAAAACCTCACCAAGATCAAGAACCAAGTCTGCTTGTTCAACAATTTGCTGAGCCTCAATATCCGATAATGATCCTGCATAAAAGCCAAGATAATTAGGATGAGATTCATCAATTACTGATTTATCATGAGGCATTATTACAAATGGAACATCTAATTTTTCAATTAAGGAGATAGCTTTATCTGTTATACCATAACGATCTAGTTTAAAAGATGGAATTACGACTACTGATTTGGCGCTATCAATTTTAGTACAAATAAAATCAATCGCTTTGGATAAAATGTCAGCTTGACTAACCTGCTTTATATAATTAAACTCTGGGGTTTTATCAGTCACTGGCATATTGCCACAGTTTAGTGAAATACTTATATATGCAGGTTGGCGGAATTTGAAAGCGTCCCTAATTACTCGATTCATTTCACTAATAACATTATCAGGGGTGATAATAGCACTAACACAAGCCGCACTAGCTGATAAACTATTAAACTGCCCATAAACACCATCGCCTAGGGTATGATGAGCTTGTCTATGATTAAGTGCTAAAGAACTTGTTGGAGCACCCACAAGATGAAAGATTATATTGTTTTCGGCTTTAGCACCCATAACCCCATTTAGTGCACTTAGTTCACCAACAGCATAAGTAGTACATAAAATTGCAGCACCTTTTTCTCGGGCATATCCATCAGCGGCATAACTTGCGTTTAATTCATTAGCACAATTAATATATTTTAGCTGTGGATTATTGATTAAAGCGTGATCAATTGAAAATGCAAAATCCCCTGGCACAGTAAAAGAATGAGTAATTCCTAAATCAACTAATCTTGCAACAACATATTCCGATGTGTTTTTGCTGTTAGATACAGTGTTAAATTTCTTGCTACCGTTAATATAATCTTTCATAAATTTCTCCATATAAAATTAATTATCTAATAAAAAATTCACATAATTACTAATACCATGTTCCAAACTCAAAAATTCATGTCCACATTTAGCTTCACGTAGATAATCTAGGTTGGCTTGTGTGTAACACTGATAACGCCCAGATAAATCCCCAGGGAAAGGGATATACTCAATAACTCCTTCTTTAACTGCTTCTTCAAGCGTTAATTGTGGTTGATTTTTATGAGCTCTACAAGCATTAACTGTTGCTAACGCCAGAGAATTAAAGCTTCGTGCCTTACCAGTACCACAGTTATAGATGCCAGATATTTCTTCAACATCATTGACATGATTGTTAAAGAAAAACATATTGATTTTAACCACATCTTCAACTGAAATAAAGTCACGTACTTGCTCACCATTCTCATAGCCCTGACAACCCTCAAATAGTTTTACCGTCCCCCTTTCTTGATATTGATTGAAATTATGAAGGACAACTGATGCCATCCTACCTTTATGAAACTCTCGTGGGCCATAAACATTATAATAACGAAGCCCAACAACTGGAGCTGTTAGACCAGTTTCATAATAGCGTCTAACCATTTGATCAAATAAGAATTTTGAATACGCATATACATTTAGGGGTAGCTCATGCTCTAACTCTTCAATAAAAGCCTCTTTATTTCCATATACAGATGCTGATGAAGCATACATAAAAGGAATTTCATTTTTTTGAGCAAACTCTAAAAGAACACTTGAATATTCATAATTATTTTTCATCATATAACGACCATCTTGCTCAGTCGTAGCTGAACAGGCTCCTTGGTGGAATATATAATCAATTTCGTTATTATAATTACCATCCGCAATTTCTTTAATAAAATCCTCTTTATCCACAAAATCCAAGATCTGACAATCAGCAAGGTTTTTTATCTTAGCACCATTAGTTAAATTATCAACGGCTATAATATCAGTATAGCCCAAATTATTTAATGCTTTTACTAAATTTGAGCCAATAAAACCGAAAGCTCCAGTTACTGCAATAATCATTAACTCGTCTCCTTATATTACAATAATTTTTCTATATCTTTTACTAATGCCTCAGGTGTGGTAATTGATGCAAAACGTTCCACAACTTCACCCTTCCGATTAACTAAAAACTTAGTAAAATTCCATTTAATTGCTTCACTACCCAACACCCCTTTAGCAGAACTTTTTAGGAATTTATATATCGGGTCTGTATTATCCCCATTAACATCAATTTTAGCAAACATAGGGAAATTAACATCATAAGTTAGACTACAAAATTCTTTTATCTCAGCCTCATCACCAGGTTCTTGGCTACCGAATTGATTACATGGAAACCCTAAGACAACTAAGCCCTTATCTTTATAATTTTTGTATAACTCTTCAAGACCTGTATATTGTTTGGTAAATCCACATTTACTTGCAGTATTTACTATAAGTAAAACTTTATCTCTATAAATTGATAAATCAATCATTTGACCATCAATAGTTTTTACTTTAAAATCATAAACTGTTTGCATAAAACACTCCAAAAATAATAAATTTAATGAATCCCAGCCTAGGATTACACGCGTAACGTGCTGTTACATATACCCTGCCACCCCAAAGACGAACTTTTTGCTGTCTCATCAAAAGTATGGAACCCATGCTCTAAGCGTATCAATTAGAGCATAGATCTAAGCCTACCCTAGGGTGAAGGATAAAACGCTTTGATGACTACAAAGTGTAGCTACGATCATTCCTCGTAAAACCTAGCCAATCAGCTACATCAATCCCACGCGAAAACCCAATAACCTTAAACACTTCCCCCATCTCATTTGGTGAAGTTAAATAATTAACCTGATTAGTTAAACGTAAATATTCCGCATATGTTAATTTTTGGTGCCAAGAGTCAAGCAACTCCATCAAGCCACAATTTAGTAAAAAACCTGCTTGAGTTGTATAACCAATAAAATCAAGTCCATTATCAATAGCAGTTGTAGCAACACTAGTAAAATCAACACTGGTAGTAATATCAATCAACCCTGGATATACAAGGATATCATCTAATAATTGGTGTCTAAAAAACCCTCTTAGAGTTCCTTTTGATTTAGCTAAAGAATAATACTCACTCTCAGAATGTCCGTAATCAATTAATAAAATAAACCCTCTACTCAAAGATTGTGCTAGAGATTTTATAAAACCTCGGTTATTTAGACTAATTTCACTAGTATAATAATCCACATTTATATTTATTTTTTTTGCAATCTCTAGTAACTGTGGTGATTTAAGCGCCATTTCTTTATAAACCAAATTATTAGTAGTATCAACTGAAACAACCTTCTCATTAATTTTGCCATTATCCCATACTATAACATCACAGGGTTGTGCATCAAGCACCTCATTTGCTAAAATAATGCCATCAAAACTAGTAGGAATACTATCTAACCAAACTATTTTCCTTAATAAATGTGGGGCTTTTTCACTAATAAATGACTTTTGTAGGCTAATTAAATTCGCACTTAATTCTAGTACAAAGTAAAAACTAATACTATCCTCAAGAGCCATCAGTAAATCAAGCATCATTTGCCCATTACCTGCACCAACTTCTAAAATATTGCAATTATTTGGAATATGTACCAACAACTCTTTTAGCTGCTTAGCAATACATTCACTAAATACTTTAGAGACCATAGGTGCAGTAATAAAATCCCCAGCTTCACCAAACTTATGCAGAAGGTTATTATAATATCCATAATCTTTTTCGTATAAAACAAGCTCCATATACTGACTAACTGAAATCGAAGCACCTCCAATTTTATCAATTATTTTTTGTTTTAGACTATTAGTCAAAATAATTTCATCAGGATGTAGATCAAAACTCATTTATTGTAACCCAAGAAATCTATGTTTATTAGATTCATAACAGCTAAAACCAATAATACAACCAAATATTGATGCAATATATACATCACTTACCCAATGGTTTAGGGTATAAATCCTCGCAAACGACATTATAATCACAAATAGTACCAATAAAGTTTTTACCCAATTAGTTTTAACACTCAGAAAAAAAGGTGTAACTGCTGCAACTATTGTCACTACATGACCTGATGGCATGCTATTATACGCATAAAATAAATCGGTAAAATGCTTGGCACCAGTAGCAAAAAAATGGAAAAAATCTAATTGGTTCATACCAACTCCAGGGCGCTCACGATTGAATATAAACTTAATTACAGCGTTAAATAATCCTGCATAAATTGATGCCATAAAACTAATTTTCGCGACTATTGCCATTTTTTGCAATCCCAAAAATTGAAATAGCATAAAAAATGTAAAAACAACACTACCAATAAACCAGCCCTGACCCATAGAATTTATAAAATCAACACACTTATAAAAACTATGGTTATAATAATCCTTAGATAATTGTGATACTGGCATATCAATATACATAACTATCACAACGAGAATTATTGATATTAACAATGTCCGCTTAGGATGGGTTGTAAAATGAGTTTTAAGCTGAGATGACATTCCACCCCAATAGCCATCACGAATAAAATCAAATATATAAAATGCAGCAAATAGTGCATACAATAGTCCAATTACTGATAATGGTTGTGGCATTTTAAGATATTCAATCATTCAATACAATTATCACAAACTATTTTTAACTACTGATACTACCTTATCTTGGGTTGCTTCATCAAGATATGGATGCATCGGCAGGCTAACTATGTTTTTTGCAATTCTTTCAGAATGTGGCAATGGCCGATTATCATAATATTTCGCTAATGCTGGTTGTAAATGTAATGGTATTGGATAATGTACTGCGGTTGGAATACCTGAGGCTTGAAGTTTTTCAATAAAGCTCTCACGGTTTTTAACTATCAAAGAATACTGTGCATAAACATGAGTATTACCTAGTGCAGTATATGGGATTACACAATCGGTATCTTTCAATAACTCATTGTAGCGTTTACCTATTTTATCACGAAGCTCTACTTCATTTGCAAATACACGCATTTTTGCTAACAATACACCTGCTTGCAGGGTATCAAGGCGACCATTTAGACCCAAAATCTTATGATGGTAGCGTGCATCTTGACCATGAACTCGAATCCAATGAATTTTTTCATTAAGATTTTCATCATTAGTAAAACAAGCTCCACCATCACCATAAGCACCTAATGGCTTAGATGGAAAAAAGCTAGTACAGGAAATAGTTGCCATGCTACATGAGTGTTTGTTATTATGTCTAGCCCCAAAACTTTGTGCAGCATCCTCAATAACCGCTAGATTATGTTTGATAGCGATTTTATTAATTGCATCCATATTAGCACATTGACCAAATAAACCAACTGCGATAATTGCTTTAGTATTAGGTGTTATTGCAGCTTCAATTAATTCGGGATCAAGATTATAAGTATCTGGATCAATATCAATAAATACTGGCTTAGCCCCTATTAGTGCTGCCATTGATGCTGTTGCAATAAATGTAAACCCTGGAACAATAACTTCATCATTAACCCCAATATCAAGTGCCATTAAAGCTATCAATAATGCTTTGGTACCATCAGCAACCCCGATACAATGTTTGGCACCAGTATAATTACTTAAAACAGCCTCTAATTCATCCACTTTTTTGCCCATGATATATTGACCAGAGTCAAGAACTTCATTAATTTCTTTTAATACGTCTTGTTTAATATATTCATACTGTTTTTTTAAATCGATAAATTGCATATTTAACACTTTCTATTTAAAACTTATTAAACCATTCTCCGAAACAAAATAATCAAGCTGAACATCAAAGCTTTCATTAGGCAAAGCACCCAAATACATTTGAATAGAATATCCAGCACCACATAATTTGGGGAGCGATTCTTTTAAATCTATAATATCACCCAAGGTAGCGTCGTAGTAGCCACCACCTTTACCAAGACGGTATCCTAGCTTGTCTATAACTACCAATGGCAATATAATTAAGTCTACATTATACCACCTCACGGGACGATACGGGATATAGTCAGATTCCACAAAAATATTTTTCATACCAGGGTCGTATGGCATCAATAACATTTGACGCTGATTATGATAAGCAACGGGTTGAAATAATTGCTTTTGCTCTTTAAGACAATACTCAACTACAGGATCTAGATTAATTTCCCAACCATGAGCATGATATATAGCAATCTTATACACCCTCTCAAGTAGTGGCTTAATATTATCTAAAAGCCTTATAGAATATTCCATACGCTCTTTAGCATCTAACTTTTGACACTTCAAAATAAATTCTCTACGAAATATATTTTTTTCATCATGCATGACATTTGTACTCATTAGTTTTTGGTTGATTATTATAACATCAATAACTCCATATCTAAATTATTTTATAATTTCAATCATTAGAAAATATAATTCAGGTATAATTGCTCTTTAATCTAAAATTTATTTTTGGGAATAAAGTTGAATAGAAAAATCTTAATCGCAATATTTTTAAATACATTTGCACTCCCCGTTATGGCAAATTCTCCACTTATTAAAGCGGACAAAGCCTACACTACTGGAAATTTAACCGCCCTAGGTACGATATATAGTACCGACCCCAAAAATCGCATTATCAGCTATTTATATGCTAAAGCTATGCTAACTAAAGATGTTGCCAAATATGCTGAATATTTTATTACAAATAGCACCAACAGCTATATGCGAAACGACTTGATTCATCAACTATTAATTTTTAACTTTAATAATAATAGTTATTCTGATTATAAGCGAGTATTTAACTTACTTAATATCTCACAAACCACTCAAAATGAAAAATGTGGCTTTGATTATTCGGCATATATGACTAAAAGTAGCACCACCACACTTGATACCAGCTCTCTTATAGATAATAATATACCTATCTGGTGTGCCAATTATATAGCAATTAAATACCAAAAAGGCGACATTAGTACCTTTGAACGTAATATTATGCTTAATAACCTAATTATTAACAATAAAACTGATATTTTTAATCAAATTGCTAATGATATAAAGGTTAATCCAATTAATTTTGCACATTATGACAATATGACTACCAATAAGCTACCAGAGAATAAAGACTATAATTTCTTAGTTGTTAATAGAATCGCTAATATTGGTCACAGAACCCCAGATATCGCCCTAAAAGAGCTTAACCAATCAGATGTTGACCCTGACACCAAAGCATTTCTCGGTAATTATCTGGCTATGCAATTTGCCCAAAAGCATGACTTTGAAACCGCACTTAATTTATACTCAAGCTATGCTAATGATTATATGAGCAACGAAGAGTATGAATGGCAAGTACGAAGCTATTTATACTATGGCAAATGGTCAAAGGTAATTGATAGTATTAATGAAATGCCTGAGAGTCTTAAAAGCAAAAATGTTTGGCTATATTGGATGGCTAAATCTTATACACAACTAGGTGACACCCAAAAAGCCACCACCTTTTTTAACCAAATACCTCAAGATTATTCTTATTATTCAATGCTCACACAATCAGAAATTGCTAATGGTACTACGTTTAAAACAAAGCACCCCAATACTACATCGCTTAGCTTAAACCAATATGCAACTAATGCCAAGTCCGCCTTAGCACTATATCAAATCGGAAAATCTGAAGGGAGTAGAAATTTAGTTAATATTGCAACAGCCGAATGGAATTATGCAGCTAAACAAGCAACAGATACTGATTTATTGTCTATGAGTAATCTCGCTGCAAAACAAAGTATCTACGATTTAAGTATTTCAGCAGCTACTCAGATGGATGATAGGTATCTTGAACTAAGTTTTCCTACTCCATTTTTAAGTAGCTATAAGAAATATAGTGCAAATAATTCAATTGATAAATCTTACGCTTTAGCAGTTTCACGCCAAGAAAGTAGATTTAATTATTGGGTTATTGCCTTTGATGGTGGTGTAGGACTCATGCAAATTATGCCACAAACTGCAGCGTATATTGCTAAAAAGTCTGGATCCCAAAACTGTTACAAACAAAGCCCTGATTGTAATATTAAATTTGGCACTTGGTATCTTGGAAGCTTATACAGTAAATTTGGCAATAACATAATCTACTCAACGGCAGGATACAATGCAGGCCCCAATCGCTCTCGCAGATGGCAAGATAAGCTTGGACAATTAGACAATACAATTCAAATTGAATTAATCCCTATCTCAATCACCCGTGATTATGTACAAAAAGTATTAACCAATAAAGCTGCATATGATACTGCGTTTGCAAATAAAAACACCATTGATTTACTTACTTATATTAAGAACATCAGTAAAAACCACTATGTAAATGGCTTTGATGATGACAATACAGATGCTCAAAAAATTAATAACTAGTAGGTCTAAAGATGGAAATCTATAAAGTTGGCGGCTTTGTTCGTGATAAGCTTCTTGGGGTTCCATCTAATGACACTGATTTTGTAGTTGTAGGTAGCACACCTGAGGCAATGATAAAACTAGGTTTTAAACCAGTTGGTCGTGACTTCCCGGTATTTTTACACCCCATAACAAAAGAAGAGTACGCCCTTGCTAGGAGCGAAAAAAAAGTAGCTATTGGCTATCGCGGATTTATATTTAATACTGCACCTGAGATATCTCTTAAAGATGATTTGGCACGGCGTGATATAACTATTAATGCAATTGCTGAAGATGAGAATGGAAATCTAATTGACCCATTTCGCGGACAAGATGATTTAAATAACGGGATAATTCGTCATATAAGCGACTCTTTTACTGAAGATCCACTTCGAGTACTAAGAGTTGCAAGGTTTAGTGCCAAACTAAACTTCAAAGTTGCTGATGAAACACTTGTATTAATGAAAAAAATTGCTAGTAATGGCGAACTGAAAAGTCTAAGTTCTGAACGTATATGGCTTGAAATTAATAAAGCTATGACGACTTACTATAGTAGTAACTTTTTTAAAATTCTTTATAATTCTCTAGCATTAGAACAAATACTCCCCGAATTTGTGCCACTTGTGAAAGATCACAATAATTTTTCTCTATTTACAACAATAAGTCAAACGATGAGTGAATACAACTATCCTATTCATAAACGCTTCGGTATGCTTTTTTATTTTGTAAGCGGTTATTTTTCAATAGAGAAAACCACTGAATTCATAAACAAATCAGGTATGAATAAACAATCAAAAGCCCTAGCATTACTTATCACAAAATACTATCGTAACATCAACATGCTTGATAAATTAAATATTGATGCAATATATAGTATTATATCTAATATTGACCCATTACGTCAGCCTGAACGTTATCTAGACTTTATTGAACTTAGTGATTTTATAGCTATTAGTAATAATGAAACTCAAATAATACGCCATCTTGAATTAATAAAACGAATTGTCGATAATTATCAAAATATTAAGTATGCCGAAATTAGACAATCTAACCCAAGTAATTTTATAAATATTATTCATCAAGAGAAACTAAAATTAATTAAGGATGCTCTGCTTAATACTCATACTATATAAACACAGCAATGTCAACAACCTAATCAATCGAAGCCTTAAAGCAATAATCACTTACACAACAATGCGTTAGCTCTTTAACCTTAAATTTACAATAAAAATCATTGACAATAGGTGAAATAGTTTGGTATAACTATGTCTGCGTAGTATTCAATTTTTAAGTCTAATTTTTTGTCGGAGTGAATTTATATGAACAAATCTCAACTAATCGAAGCAATATCTAGTCATGCAGATATTTCTAAAGCAAAAGCTGGAGAGACTGTTGATGCTTTTATCAAAGCAGTAACTGAGGCTCTCGAAAAAGGTGATACTGTTACTCTAATTGGTTTTGGGTCTTTCACAACAGCTAAACGTGCTGCACGTGTTGGTCGCAACCCTAAAACTGGTAAAGAAATCAAAATTTCAGCAACTACAACGCCTAAATTTAAAGCTGGTAAAGCATTAAAAGAAGCTGTTGCTAAAAATAAATAAATTCTGAGGAACTCTAAAGATGTTAGCTTGCTGGCATCTTTTAAATATGATGAAAAAAAAATTCCGCATAATATTATTTCTTAATATATTAGTATCTGGATGTGCTTGGTTCGGGGGAACTAGTTCTTCTTACAAACCAAGTAAAACAAATATCCCCAAGCTTCCACAATCTCAAAAACCGGGCGGCACTGGTGACAACTGGCGCTATATAGGCACTACTGATGATAATTCGATGATTGACGAAATTAATGTTAATAGTATTAATTCTGGAGTTAGCACTAATAACACCCAAATATTTAATTTTGAAGACCGTAAAACAGTAACGGCACCAAATAAATTTGCTTATCCGACTAATGAGCCTCGGTTTAAATACCTAATCTCATCTTGGCAAATTAACTGTAGCACACAAGAATATCTAATGCGCACAACAACACTCTATAATGAATCTGGAACAAAACTAACTGCATACGACTATATCAATGATAGCAACATAAAATGGCTAAAACTAGGTAATGGAAGTTTTGCCCACATGCAATATAATTTTGTATGCCTCAATATTAACCGTGATCTTGGCTATTAATAATAAATCTATCTTAAGACAAAATACATAATATCTAGCGTGTTGGATAAAAACACTGATACAAAATCAACTATTTAATTAATTATTTTACAGTTTAAGACCATAATATCTATTAATTATATTTGAACAAAATAAAAAAAGTAGAGCGATCGTAATGACTATAAATAAATTAAATCTATGAACTTGATATATTAATAATGTATTATGAATTGAAAATAAAACTGACACCAAAACCCCATATGAAATTGATTGTATCATATTCAATATAAGAGATGCTGAATCAATAGCCTCTGGGATTTGATACGTGTAAAATATATTATTACATAAATTATATAATATTGAACTTATAAAACCGTATATTATAAATAATATAGATAAAACCAAATAATTTGTATATTTATCAGCAAAAATCATTCCCATAATTAACATATTGCATGACATAATGGTTGTGAGAAAAAATAAGGAAAATAAATTAGACCGTTTTCTATATAATACTTTTGCAAATAAAGAACCAATTGACGCCTGTAAAATTAACATTGCTATTTTACCAGAAGACAAACAGTTACTCAATAATAATGACAATAATGGAGTAATTGATAAAATCAACCTGACTAAACAATTAAAGATTAGTGCTAATAATAAACTCTTATTAAATACTTGGCAGTTAAAAATATAACTTATTTTTAACTGTATATAATGTTTATATAAAAAATACAAACTAATTATTAAGAGTAAAACAACTATAATTCTTAAATGATTAGATATAGCATTTTCAATTGACAATACTAAACATATCAATAAAACTAGCAATATAATATATTCTTTTACCACATCTAATTTTTTAAATACTTTTTTCCCTAATGACTTAATGGGAAACTCAGCATAAGTAATCAATACCATAATACCTATGCTTAATAAACTAAAAATCAGAAAAATGCACTGCCAATTAAAAACAGCTAACCACCCACTTAAAACAGGACCTAGAAGTAAACCAATAATTGACACTCCATTAATTAGATTAATATCCTTTTTATAATTATCTGAATGAGTCATGGAGTAAGAGTAGGTTGTGGTAAAACCTAAGGTAATTAAAAACCCATGAATCAGCCTTAAAAAAGAAAATAGCCATAGGATTTTTATATAATAACATAAAATAAATGCTGGAATAGTTAAGGCAATTAATATAAACACAATCCACTTTACATTTTTTTGATTGGTGATAATAGTAGTTAATGGAATTGCCATTGCTGCACCAATTGACATGGATATATAAACTAAATCAATTTGAGTGTTGGATGCATGAAATGTTTTACTAATATCGGCTATAATTGAATTTACAAAAGATAAATCAAACATTTCCAATAAAACAAAACCGGCACAAACACTTAAAATTAAATTGTTATTCTTCAGAGCTGCTGTCATAATACTAAATATTATTTAATATATCTTGAGTAAAACGGTAACCATTTGTGATATAGTCTACTTCACTAATGCTATTGAAAATTTTTATTACTGAATCGATATTTGGAGTTTCTACCCCCTTTAACTTAGCTAATGAAAATAGCGGAACCAACCCAAAAGGAATATCTTCTGTAATGTATCTGTGTGAAATAGATAATGGAGAGTATATGTTATCATGTGTATTTGTATTTTGTGCATATTTATAATAACTATCAAAATTTGTATTATAATGTATATTATCTTGTACTAAATCGGTTGGTATATTATACCCATATGCCTGAGCAATTAAAACTCTTTCATTGTCAAACTTACTCATAAAACCAGATATTACTGGAGTTATTCCATCTTTATAAAATCTAAATAATAACCTCTTATCAATCGATGAAAGATTAAATAAACAAATTACCGGATGATTAATAGGGTTTACATTTTTAAAGCCCACTTCCAAAATTGACCGATTAAATTTTAAAGCAGTTACAAATAAATCATTTATCCATGTTACATCAGCATTATGATCTAAAAATGCGATATCTAAATAACTTTTTACTCCACTTATAATTATCTGATTTTTAATAACTCTACAAACATAAGGCAGACTTGATGTAGAACCAATAATAATTTTATTTGAAAAATTATTTGTCGGCAAAAACTGTTTTTGAAAATAGGGAGAAAATCCACCACCTAGATTAATTAGATATAATTGTTTATTTATGTGTAAGTTAGACAGTGATTTAATAAGTTCAATATGAGCATTAATTGGTAATGTATTATATATAACATCACATTTATCAATTAGGTACTGCAGATCATTAGTGATTAAATGTTCATAATTATTGGGTTCAAATATAGTTATTTCGCCCAATTTATTAAAAATTATTTTATCGGCTTTAAAAACTGGGGTTATGGTTTTTGAAAATTCAGTTTTATGATACGTAAGCAAATCTACTCCATTATTTATCAGTTCAAACATCAATGCTAAGCCGCCATTACCCGCTCCTATTATTCCAACCTTGTGATTAGTATTCATTTAAATGCCCTTTAGAAATTGATCAGCAGCTTTAATTCTTAATGATATGTGTACTCACTTTTAACTACTATAATTTTATTTTTAACTAATTTTGCTGTAGAAGCAGTTTTAGTATATGAGGGTGGATAATATCAGATATTAAAGTAGAGATTCAACGGTAGATATTCGGATAAGTATTACTTTTTGTTGCTAATTTATACCTATATCGAGTTTGCATTTCGTAGTTTAAAATCTGAATTAGGTATGCACCCAGTAGATACAAATTAGCGTAACAACGAGTATGAATTTGAAAGTTAGCGGCGTAGTGAAATTGGTATTAGAGAGATTATTGATCATATTGCTATACCATAAAAAGTGTAAATTTTATAATTAATCGCTTGGATAATTGCTGTAATTTAGGGTATAAATTTGATTAATTTGGCGATTGTATACTAATCTTAATGTTTTGCATCAAAATGAGTATAGCGATAAATAATAGTGATTAAAGTAATCAATAGGCACCACAGTATAATAGACCAATTACCAAATTGTTCATAAGGAGTTATACCTACCATTCCTTGTACTGAATCTTTGAGAGTTTCTCGTTTGAATACTGGTAATTGTGACTGGATATCGCCATATGGCGTTATGATAGCAGTAATACTTGTATTGGTCTCTTGAATAAAGTAGCGTTGATTTTCAAGAGCACGAGCTCTAGACAGCTCTAGATGTTGATCCATAGCAATGGTGGTACCATACCATACCATATCGCTTAAATTAACCATTAAAGTAGAGTTTTTTGCATCTTCAATTAATTCACTACCAAAACCATTTTCATAACAGATATTAAATGCTAATTTTTGATTAGCAGCAATTATTAGTGGCTGTTTATCTCCACCGGGGCTATAGCCAACCATAGGTAGATTTATAAGAAGATACAATGGCCCTAAAATCCATTTGGCTGGAATATACTCTCCATAAGGAACTAAATGACGCTTAGCATAATAAGGATGCCCCTTATTAGTTAAAACTAGAGCTGCATTTACATAATTATTTTGCTTGTCAATTATAACCGGCATACCAAGTATTAAAGTTTCGTTATTAATTTTAGCATAAGACTCCAAAGTATCTAGATAGTCATATGGTAGGGTTGATGCAAACGAAAGACCTGTTTCAGGTATCATAACTATATCAGCTTTGGTATTTCTTATTGCTTCGCTATAAACCTCAATACTATCTGAACTAGTCCATTTAACATCATCTCCGATATTACCTTGAATCAGGGCAACTTCAGTTACAGATCCATAAGGCTTAGTATAATGAATAGTCTGTAAAGAACTCCCAATAATTACCAAAATAGCCAAATAAATTGTAGTTAAACGATACTCCATCTTTGAAATATCTATGTTACCTAATATTTTCGCCACCATCAAATACAAAGCTGCAATTAAGCTAATAATTATCCATGAAACCCCATATTCACCAACTATCGGGTAATACCCACGTAAAAATGCATAATTAACACCAACAAGCCCAACGTTAGACCATGAGTAGCCCCCAAGAGCAAAACCACGTACCCATTCAAATAAGACCCATAGCGATGGAAATAAAACTAAATAATTAAAAGAAGTGAACTTAGTTTTTAGTTTATGAAAACTAAATAATGCAAAGGCTGGGTATAATGCTAGATATAACGGGAAAAAAATAACAGCTAGAGCCGTTACAAAAATACCCGCATTAATTACAAAATATAAAAAATAAAAAATCCAATAAATCTGAATAACAAAATATGAATAGCCATATAATAAACATAAAGCAAATAAATTTTTATTAGTTTTAGGATATTTGATAGAGAATATTATTAAAAACGGAATAATTGTACATAGTAAGATATTATATGGTGCAAAAGCATAAAGGCTAATTAGACCCGCTACTATTAGTAAACCTATTCTAATCATTATTTAAGCTTGATTAATAGAAGATTAATCTTACGGCTATCAGAACTTATAATTTCGATTTTAACTTTTTCAAAATCGAGTATTTCCCCTACAATAGGTATACGTCCTAAAAATTTGACTAAAAAGCCCCCTACTGTTTCAATAGAGTTGTCTACCCACTGTAATCCTAAAGTAGTATTAAACTGACTAAGCCGACAATGACCTTTAATACGATATGAATTTGGCCCAAGGAGCAGAATCTCACGCTCCCCCTCAACTGAATCATGCTCATCTTCTATCTCTCCTAGTATCTGTTCAACTATCATCTCCAAAGTAACTAGCCCAGATATATTGGTAAATTCATCAACAACAATTGCCATATGACTTTGACGAATACGCATTTCATACATTAGGGCATCCAAATGCTTGATTTCTGGTACAAAATATGCTACTCTTAATAAATCACGAAGAGGTATATCTTTACTATTATTAAGATATGGAATCAAATCTTTACTATGTAATACCCCTAATATATCACTGATTTCTTCATCAATAACCGGAAAACGCGAATGCCCAGTTTTGGATATTTTATTAATAATTAAATCCATTGAATCATTGATATCAATAACATCCATATCCATACGTGGAATCATAATATCTTTTGCCGTTAAGCTATCAATATTTAAAATCGCCTCAATAATTGGTATGGTATCTTTTTCAATAATATTATTACTTGCTGAATTTTTTAGTACTTCAATAAGTTCACTTTTATCATTTATATTTTTCCTCAAGAAACCATCAAATATTCTCATTAGTTAATTACTTTCCATAGTAACATAAGGATTTTTAATTGCAAACTGATTTAAAATATTAACCTCTAAATTTTCCATATAATTAGCTTCATCATCTGATATATGATCCAAACCTTGCAGGTGCAACATGCCATGAATTATTAGGTGTGCATAATGATCAAAAACAGTTTTATTTTGTTCTTTAGCTTCTTTAGATATTATATCATCACATAGAATTAACTCACCACTTAGCATAGAGAAACTCTCTCTGGTATTTGCGTATTCTAAAGTGATTACATTAGTTGGATAGTTTTTATTGCGATATTGTTGATTTAGTGTTTGTGACGTTAAGGTATCAACAAAAGATATCTCAATAGATATAGTCTTATAATGGCTAATTAGTGATTTTTTTAACAATTTAGCAACAATTGACTTTGTGGGTTGATAGCTACGTCTGATATTCTTAGTAAGAGAAAAATTTATCATAAATTTAAAACCCAAAGATGGTGCCGCGAGCCGGAATCGAACCGGCACGGGAATTGTGTTCCCGAGGGATTTTAAATCCCTTGCGTCTACCTGTTTCGCCATCGCGGCAAATTTTAGGCACCATCATGTTGGAGGCGAAGGTCGGAATCGAACCGGCGTCCACGGCTTTGCAGGCCGCTGCATAACCACTCTGCCACCCCGCCAACATAATAAAGTGGAGCGGGAAACGAGGCTCGAACTCGCGACCCCAACCTTGGCAAGGTTGTGCTCTACCACTGAGCTATTCCC
>CAZJFO010000030.1:8764-19165 GCA_964545465.1 uncultured Neisseria sp. | reverse complement strand
GAGACTTGCAGGTGTGTATATCTGAAAACTTAAATAGTAAAAATGGTATAAGCATTTTGATCCCCAATTACCACTAGGCTTTCAAAAGAGTATTTTGCGTGATCATTTTTGATATTAAAGCTCTGATCATAATTCCAGCGGCTATTTGGCAAGGTTGGTGGAGTCAATTTGAATGCTGCGTAAAATGCATCACTAATTGTTAATTCTGGGTAGTTTAATTTTTGAAGATCCGCGGTTTGTTCTTGAAGCCCAAAAACTCTACGTTCAATATCAGCTATAGGTGTGCGAAGTATAAACAAAGCGGTGTTGCTCTGTATTGAATCTATAGTCTTTTGCCAATTAATATCTTTGCCACTAGAGTCTGATGTAGATAGCTGAGGCATACTAACAACTATAGGGTCACCTGATGTAATTGATTTATATTGTTCTACATTTAATGTCAAGTCAGATCCACCAAATGAATCTTTGGTATAATCAACAAAAGAAGATCCGTCATTAGGATAAGTAGCCCAAGGGGAAATATTTTCTATTTTTTGACTAGTGTTTGTGTAAATAGATGTTATAGAGTTTATTTTTTGAGAGTCAGCACTCTTGGGTAATGTACCAATGTTTAACATTGGTAGCATACCGCTAATTGATGCTGTTCCCGTATTCTTAAAACTTGTGTAAATAACTAATTTAGCAGTGTCCCCAGTATTTATAGTTATGTTACTGTTGTTTTCTTTTGATAAACTAAAAGAATTACTTGAGTCGCTACCTTTTGTTGTGGTAGTAGATTGTCCCCAAGAATGATCATAACCAAAGCTCCCACCACCATTTAAACCTTCTTTTGATGAATAACCAATATTTGCACCAAGACTAATAGTATGACTATTAGTAACTTCATCAACTGTGGTATTTGTTATACGACTTTCAGTTCCCGTTGTAGTTGTATTACTAAAGCCATAAGCAATTGTTTCTGCTACGGTAACCGAAACTTTATTAATAAGTGGCTTTATTATAGGGTAAGCTGCTACCACTGGGTTCATAGCGTCAGAGCCAATCCCTAAAGTATCTGGTTTACCGAAAGCTTTGAGTTTTTCTTGGTCTGTCCAAGGTGAGGCAATATTTCCAAGAGTAGTGCTATTTTTAGAGTCATAATCAGGATCAATATTAGAGTAGAATTTTTCTAGTCTTTGAGAATAAAGTTTTGCATACCAACATTTATAAGTTATCGTAGCTGACTCTGGAACCATTGCGAACCCACTCAATGCACATCTTTTAAGCTCATCATCTTTATCATCAGCAGAAGAATAGCCCTGAATACCTCTTATCATAGCAGGTTTTGAGTTTGGTTCAAATAGATTTTTATCAGGCACCATGTTGTATCCATTATCAATATACATTAGTTTTAAATTTATTTCTGTAAGCTTACTTAGGCTAGTGACCTTTGGAATTGCAATTTTAAGTTTATAATATCGTCCAGCAATAAACTTAAATGGTTTTTCATTTACTAATGTATTATCAATGTATATTTGTACCCTGGGTAATATATTCTTATAATCTCTAACAAATACTAATTGTGTAGTTATGTCAGTATCAAACTTGATATAACCATTCCAATATATTGATTTTACATAAACATTACGCCGTTCTTCCGTTTGCTCACCTGCGTGCATATCGTGTAGTAAGTTAAGAGTATCTTTATTAAGGCTAAATTGATTATACTTGTGGTGAATCTGGAATAATTGATCTACAAAATT
This sequence comes from uncultured Neisseria sp., assembly GCA_964545465.1. Classification (GTDB taxonomy): domain Bacteria; phylum Pseudomonadota; class Gammaproteobacteria; order Burkholderiales; family UBA11063; genus Aquella. Next base: position 17,423 of record CAZJFO010000030.1, on the reverse strand, counting down.
GCTGTCTACAAAATAATGCCCCATTAAACCTAAATGAATGTTTTTTTCATCTGTGGTAGAATTAGATCTACCAACATTGCTGGAGAGGGTTTCATTATTATTAGAGCTATTCATGCCAGCAGTTTTAGTATTAGCAGCGTTGGCATTATTGACGTTACTGCTACCCCCACCAGAGTTGCATCCAGATATGCATATTGCCCCTGCAGTACCGGTAATTATTAGTTTTTTTATATAACTAAATTTCATTTTTAATCCATTTATAAATATTATTTTTACAAGTTAAATACATATGGTGGTTTATCTTAAAAGCCCTTAGAAATCTCTTATAGATGTTTCTCTACAATTAAGAGTGTTACCATATGCTAATAGCTTTTTACTGCTATCTTAGTTGCGGTGATTATTATATTATAACTTATAGTAGCAATTACCTCCGTAAGCGGAGGGATGGAAATTTCTATTAAGTAGGGTAGCCTTATGGGGTAATTGATTTTATGAGATTTATACCTCGATTTTGATTATTAGCATACAATGTATTCTAATTTGTAGTAAAATTCAGGCATGTTTGGAAATAGTAATGATTTATATATGGGGTAAGATGTGACCTACAAAGTATTTGATAAGGATTTTTTAAATAGTCTTGACTATCAAACGCCTTGTTATATATATGATACGGAGCTTCTTCACGATAATTTAGATATTGCTACTAAAGCGTTTCGTCATTATTTTGACACCCAATCATCTATCCATTATGCCTTAAAAGCAAATGATAATCCACTGGTTTTGGCACAAATAAAACAAGCAGGGTTAGGGGTAGACTGTGTTAGTGGTGGTGAAATAGAACATGCACTTGCATGTGATTTTAATCCCTATGATATAGTATTTGCTGGGGTTGGGAAGCTTGATTCGGAGATTATATTGGGGCTAGAAGTAGGAATCTATGCTTTTATTTGCGAATCATTACAAGAGGTAATGGTAATTAATGATTTAGCTTGCAGGCATAATAAAAATGCTCAGATTATGTTAAGAGTTAATCCAGATATCGATGCTAAAACTCATAAACATATTAGCACTGGTACTTACGATAATAAATTTGGAATTGCGTTTGATGATTTAGTGGAATTTATCCCAAGCCTAGATTCATTAAATAATATAAAGCTCATTGGACTACATTATCATATCGGTTCACAAATTATAGATATGAGTGTATTTGCAAAGCTAGCAAATGTAACCTCATTTCATTATAAAACCCTTTATAAACTGGGGCTAAAATTTAGCGATATAGATCTAGGTGGTGGTTTAGGAGTTGATTATGAGAACCCAATAACTAATTCAATAGCTAATTTTGAGAATTATTTTCGTATAATTAAACAAAATCTAAGTATACCATATCAGGTTAAAATTCATTTTGAATTAGGGCGTTCTTTGGTTGCCCAGTGTGGTATTATGTTAAGTAAAGTCTTATATATAAAAAATACAGTTGGAACTAAATTTGCTATAATTGATGCAGGTATGAATGATTTGATGCGACCAGCACTATATGAAGCTAAACATATAATAATCAATCTATCGACTCAAAATATAAGTGAAACCTATCATATAGTAGGACCAGTATGCGAGTCAACTGACATTTTTGCTAGAAATCTATCAATATCTGAATTAAGGCGTGGGGATATGGTGGCTATTTTAACTAGTGGTGCTTATGGAAGGGTTCTAGCCAACCAATATAATAGGCGACCTATGATTAAAGAGTATATGGTGTAATATGAATTTAACAAATGATAACTTATTTAACGAAGCAAAAAAATACATTCCTGGAGGGGTTAATTCTCCAGTGCGTTCATTTAACAGTGTTGGAGGTGCACCCTTTTTTACAATAAAAGCTGAAGGTGCTTTTTTATATGATATTGAAAATAAACAATATATCGATTATATATGCTCTTGGGGGGCTAATATTGTTGGTCATGCTAACCATTATGTTGTAGAAAAAGTAACAGCTGCTCTAAAAAATGGGTTTTCCTATGGTACGCCAACTTATTTGGAGATAGAGCTTGCAAAAAACATAGTTAGTATAATGCCAAATATAGAAAAAGTTAGGCTCGTTAGTTCAGGCACTGAAGCTACTATGTCAGCGATTCGTTTAGCACGTGGCTATACCAGCAAAAAATATATTATAAAGTTTAATGGTTGTTATCATGGACATAGTGATAATCTCCTCGTTAAAGCTGGTTCGGGGTTGGCTACATTTAGTAATCCAAGTAGTAGTGGGGTACCTTTTGGCAGTATAGAAGATACAATAGTGATTGAATATAACAGTATTGAAGATCTACAAGCTACATTTGATAAGTATGGTGACAATATCGCATGTATAATCATGGAACCATTTGCTGGAAATATGAATTTAGTACGTCCAAGCGCGGAATTTTTGTTCCATATACAAAGTTTATGTAAAATTCATAAGACTCTTCTTATTTGTGATGAAGTAATGACTGGATTTCGGGTGGCATTAGGTGGAGCTCAGCACTTACTTGGTTTACAACCAGATATAACTGCAATCGGTAAGGTTATTGGTGGTGGAATGCCACTAGCGGCTTTTGGTGGAAAAGCAGAAATAATGGATTATCTCTCGCCCAATGGTTCTGTATATCAAGCAGGTACCTTATCAGGTAATCCAATTGCGGTAACTAGTGGTTTAGCAACGTTAGAATTAATCCAAAAACCTGGTTTTTATGAAGCTATTAATAATATCAGCCGTCAATTAACGACAGGCTTACAAAGTATTGCAGATGATTATAGTATACCTTTTTGTACTGATTATATTGGTGGTATGTTTGGTTTTTTCTTTATTGATAAATTACCAAAAAATATTACAGAGGTAAAACTTGCTAATGAACAGCGCTTTAATAAGTTTTTTCATTTGATGTTGGATGAGGGCGTTTATTTTGCACCATCAATGTATGAAGCTGGATTTGTATGTGTTGCTCATAGCAAAAAAATAATCGAACAAACTCTAGAGATAGCCAAAAAAGTAATGGCGAAATTATAGGGTTTGTTATGAAAACGTTTAGTGCAAAACACCTTTTTGATGGCAAAAAAATATACGATAATCAGGTTGTTAGCATTGATAATGGGTTAATTAAAGAGATTGCAGATAAGTCAAGTTTTTTGGGTGCTGTAAAATATCTAGGCGATGGTGTAATTACTCCTGGATTTATTGATTTACAGCTAAATGGCTGCGGTGGGGTTTTATTTAATCAACAAATTAGTATTGATACGCTAGAAATTATGCGAAATACTTGGCTAAAATTTGGTACTACTGGATTTCTGCCAACACTTATTACTAGTGATTTTAAAGATGTTATTAGTGCATTGAATGTATCTAAGGAGTGGTTTGATAAATTTGGCAATGCTAAAGGCGTGTTGGGGATTCACCTAGAGGGACCTTTTATTTCAGAGATAAAAAACGGAATTCATCCTAAAAGTTTTATTATCAAGCCAACTAATGAGTTATTAGAACAAATAGTTAGTTATAGAAAATACTTTCCGATAAAAATGACTATAGCAGTTGAGAAATTTAGCATAGAACAGATTAAGTATTTATCGGATAGTGGAATTATTTTATCTATTGGTCATTCTAATGCTGATTATTATACCGCTGAAGCAGCAATAAAAATTGGAATTCTGACTTCAACTCACATATTTAATGCAATGAGTGGCTTAACTGCTAGAAACCCTGGAGTTATTGGTGCGGTTTTAAATAATAACCTTTATAGTGGGGTAATTGCTGATATGCTCCATGTTGATAGAGCAAATATAAGTCTACTTCAGAAATTAAAACAATCTCAGATATATCTAGTAACTGATGCAGTAACTCCAGCCGGTACTGATATGAATGAGTTTGAATTTGCAGGTAAAAAACTCTATGTCAAAGATGGTAAATGCATCGATAATGACGGAGTGTTGGGTGGCTCAATACTTACAATGAGTAATGCAGTTCGTAACTGCGTAGAGAATTATGGCTTATCTTTGGAAGATAGTCTTGCTATGGCAAGTACTATTCCTGCCCAAGTTATGGGTCTGGGCACATTAATTGGTAAAATTAAAACAGGCTACAGAGCTGATTTGATTTATATGGATTTGGATGATTTTGAATGTGAGGTTTTATAATGAAATTAAAGTTAGTACTATTTGTGCTATTAATTGGTGGTTTTGTAAATATTAGTTTTGGAGCTACTGAAAGTTATATTCTAGATCCACTGCACACATCTGTTAACTGGAAGATAAACCATTTTGGGTTTGCGAATGTTACTGGTAAATGGTATGCAAATGGACAATTAACCTATGATGAAAAAAACCCACAAAATAGTAGTATACGAGTAACGATTGATATGGCAAAAATTATTACTGGGATACCAAAACTTGATTATAATATCCTTGGTTCAGCATTTTTTGATATCAAAAAATATCCTAAAGCTACATTTGTAAGTACTAAAGTTACAATGACAGGTAATGATACAGGAATTGTTGAAGGTAATCTAACTCTTCATGGGGTTACAAAACAGGTATCATTTAATGTAACTTTTAATAAAGTTGGTATTGACCCAATTACTAGTTTAAAGACGGCAGGGTTTAGTGCAAAAGCTAGTATAATTCGTAGTGATTATAAAATTACAACTTATATACCAAGTATTAGCGATGAAGTGCAATTGGATATTGAAGTAGAAGCAATGATTAATAAAGGTAAATAAAATTATGGATATGAATAAGTTTGAGCACTCAATAATTGAAAAAATGGTTTTAGAGACCATTAAAGAACAAAGGCGTACACGTCGTTGGAAAATATTTTTTCGGATTATTTGGATGGTTATAATTGCAGGAGTATTACTTAGCATATTTGCTAAAAAAGATATTATACCCAAAAAAAATGGTGACCAGATTGCAATAGTTAAATTAAATGGAGTAATAAATCACGAGAATAAAACTTATGAACATTTAAGTGATGGTTTACAAAATGCCTTGGAAGATGCTAAAACTAAAGCCGTTATTATTGAAGCCAATTCTCCTGGTGGATCGCCTGTATATTCTGATATGATGTATAATGAGATATTACGTCTACGTAAGCTATATCCTAATAAACCAATTTATGTAGTAGTTGAAGAATTATGTGCTTCAGGTTGTTACTTTATTGCTAGTGCGGCGAATAAAATCTATGCTAATCCATCAAGTATAGTAGGTTCTATTGGGGTTATATATACTGGGTTTGGTGTAAATGGTTTAATGGATAAAATTGGGGTTGACAGTCGTTTGATAATTTCTGGACGCAATAAAGCTATGGGTTATCCTTTTATTCCTGCTAATTCTGAACAAAATGCTATGCAGCAAGAAATGATGGACAAGATTCATGACCAATTTGCTAATGCAGTAAAGAAGGGGCGTGGTAAGCGGTTACATGATGACCCTGAGTTGTTTTCTGGGCGTTATTGGATAGGGGAGGATGCTATTAAACTTGGCTTGATTGATGGCTTTGCATCAGTTGATTCTTTAGCACGAAATGAGTATAAATCAGAAAATATAGTTGACTTCACTCCTGAAGAAGATCCAGTTAATAGAATTGCAAAAAAATTAGGTATCAGTATGGTAGATGGTGCCAAACAAGCTGTTTCCTTAGGTGGTTTAGGTACTATCAACTGATTAATAACCAGTTTAAAAGTGGATTCGAATGCATATTAATGGTGGAATAATCCAGAACTTTATAATTATTACTATTTTTTTATGCTGGATAACTTATTCAGTAGCTGTTATAATTTATCTAAATTATTTAACACGTAAATATTTATTACCCGCTGAGCGTGACATTGTTGTGGGAGATAAACTCTTAAAAACCCATAGCCAAATACTTAAGCAATTTGAGGGCAATGATGAAATAAATGTTTTGATTCTAACTGGTGGCGGGTTACGTGGTCTTGTTCCACTTTATGTTTTATCTTATATCGAGGAAAAAACTGGTAAAAAGATTGGTGAATTATTTGATTTTGCTGCCGGTTCATCAACAGGGGCAATTTCAGTAGCAAGTCTCATGATAGGAGATGGTAATGGCGGTTATAAATTCTCAGCAACTGAAGTACGCGATAATTATTATAATCATGCAAGTCGTATATTTTCCTCCCCATGGTATCATCAGTTTTTAACTATGTTTGGCTTATTTGCCCCTAGATTCTTGCCAGATGGTAAGATTAAAGTATTAGAAGAGTTTTTTGGGGATGCAACACTTGGTGAACTAAAAGGTAATATATTAATTCCAGTATATAATATTGATGAAAATAATCTTCAACTTGTTAAAAATTGGAATCCGCCGCATGGAAATTCAAATGATAATTATTTAACTAGGGATTTGATAAACGGTGCCTCAAGTCCACCGATGTTATTTCCACCAGTAGCTTTTCGCTTGAAAGGACGTAATCATTTATTTATTGATCCAGCAGTAATTCTTAACAATCCTATTCTACAGGTTTTGCTACAACTGCAGATTTTATTTCCTAATAAGAAATTAAATATGGTTTTGATTGGGAATGGAGGCACTGGGGGGGCTAAATATGATTACCGTAGTATGTTTGAGTTTGGTCTATATGGCATATACCAGTATTTATTTAGTGCTCCAGCTCTAAGTAGTAAGTTATATATTGATTTTCTTGAGCAGTATTTGCAGGATGCTTCACATTTTAATGATAAGATTTCTTATTTTAGGGTCAATAATATCTCTGAGAATTCTATGAGTCCAACTAATACTGGAGAAAGAAATATGCAGGAGATAATTAAATTTGCTGATAAAATGCTAAATGAAAATAAGGAGTTAATTGATAAAATTACGCACACGATAACTAAAAATCGGAACTATAATAATTAGAACTATAATGTTATTTTATAAGGGGGCGTATCATGGCACACATAAATAACTATAACCCAGTGGCTAAGTTTCTACATTGGAGTATTGCATTACTGATAATGACTAATTATATTTTAGGGCTTACCCTTGATGCGAGTAGTCTTTATAATTTGCATGAGCAAATTGGACTTACGATTTTACTATTAGTAGTACTTCGTATAATCTGGCGTTTTACTAGTAAATATCCACATAAATTACAACAGGTGTCTGAAACTGAACAATTTGCTGCTGTTGTTGGACAAATATTACTTTATATATTAATGATTTTAATCCCTATAGGTGGTGTTTTAATGACGGAGGCTCATGGTTATCCGTTGAGTTTTCTAGGTGTTATTACAATACCAACACTTATTGGAGAGTATCCTAAATCTATCACTCATGTGATGAAAGAGTTTCATTTATGGTTTGCTCATGCTCTTATTTTTTTAGCTTTTGGACATGCAATAATTGCGATAATTCATCATTATTTCCTTAAAGACAGGTTGTTACGTCGAATGATACCTAATATGTGCAATAAGAATGAGAATTAATGGCGCAGTCAAAAAGTTTATTTCGTTCGCTTCTTAATGTAAGTGGTATGACTTTAATATCACGTATAATTGGATTTATGCGTGATATGGTTATGGCACGCTACTTTGGTGCTGGGTTTGCTAGTGATGCCTTTTTGGTGGCATTCAAGTTACCCAATTTGCTTAGGCGAATATTTGCTGAAGGAGCTTTTTCTCAGGCGTTTGTGCCAGTGCTGGCAGAGTATAAAAACCAAAGAACTCATAAGGAAACTCGTGATTTTGTTGCTAGTGTTACTGGCTTATTATCTCTAGTGCTAATCATTTTTACTATTCTTGGGATAGTATTTGCAGGCGGTGTGATTTTAATTACTGCACCAGGTTTTTCTAGCGACCCTCAGAAATTCCATCTAACTATAATATTACTTAGAATAACATTTTCATATATATTTTTTATATCAATAGCATCTCTAGTAAGTGGGGTGCTAAATACTTGGGGCAAGTTTTCAATACCAGCATTTACCCCAACCATCCTTAATTTGACATGGCTAACGTTTGCACTACTATTAAGGCATTTCTTTAATCCACCTATTATGGCAATTGCTGCTGCGGTATTTATTGGTGGAATACTTCAACTAAGTTTTCAATTGCCTTTCTTAAGAAAAATTGATATGCTAGTAATGCCGCGTATTGATTTTCGTAATAATGCGGTTTGGCGGGTAGTGAGGCTTATGCTTCCTGCGATATTTGCGATGTCAATTTCACAAGTTAGCTTAGTTATAAATACTATTTTTGCTTCATTCTTACCTAGTGGTAGTGTTTCTTGGATGTATTATGCTGATCGCTTGATGGAGTTTCCAACAGGAGTTTTAGGGGTTGCACTGGGGACTATTTTGTTACCGAGCCTATCAAAACACGCTAGTAATAAAGATACGCTTGAATTTTCAAAAACTATGGACTGGGGGGTGCGATTATGCCTACTAATGGCACTACCTGCAACTGTTGGTTTGGCAATTACTGCAAAAGAGCTTACTATGACTTTATTTATGCATGGTAAATTTGGCTTATTTGATGTAGCAATGACTGATAGAGCTTTAATTGCTTATGCTGTTGGTTTAACAGGTATAATTCTAGTTAAAGTATTTGGGCCGGGGTTTTATGCTAATCAGGATATAAAAACCCCAGTGAAGATAGCAGTTTTTGTGCTTATTTG
>CAZJFO010000030.1:0-8754 GCA_964545465.1 uncultured Neisseria sp. | reverse complement strand
GTACTCAATTAATGAATCTAGCTTTTATTGGTCCTTTTAAACATGCTGGGCTTGCTTTATCTATTGGGCTTGGTGCGTGTCTTAATGCTGGTTCTTTATGTTATTTACTTATAAAGCGTGGTATTTATGTGCCACAAAGTGGTTGGAGAGCGTTTTTATCTAAATTGATAATAGCGGTGATTGTCATGGTAGGTTTTTTAATTCTTAGTAAACATTATTTGCCACTAGATTTCAACGGTGAGTCATATATTCGCGTGTTGTCACTTTTTATATTATTAATAATCGCAATTACTAGTTATTTTATTAGTCTATTTGTAATGGGCTTTAGGATTCATCACTTTACCCAAGCAAAACACTAGAAGATTGACTCTAGTTAATCGCAAGTCGCAAGGTGAATCACGAGCAAAGCATGGCTGAAATGCGGTATAATCATGCTTAAATAACATTAAATACCGAAAGCGGTTTATATATGGAACGTGCGTAGTTATGACAAAATACATCTTTATTACTGGTGGCGTAGTTTCATCTTTGGGTAAGGGAATTGCTGCGGCATCAGTTGCGGCAATTCTAGAAACGCGAGGCTTATCTGTTACTATGCTAAAATTAGATCCATATATAAATGTGGATCCAGGGACTATGAGTCCATTTCAACATGGTGAAGTTTTTGTAACCGAAGATGGAGCTGAAACTGATCTTGATTTAGGGCATTACGAGCGTTATATCAACACCAAAATGCATAAGAAAAATAACTTTACTACCGGTCAAGTTTACGAATCAGTAATCAAAAAAGAACGTCGTGGTGAATATTTGGGTAATACAGTTCAGGTAATACCGCATATTACTGATGAAATCAAATCTAAAATAGAAGTTGGAGCAGCTGGATATGATGTTGCTATGATTGAAGTTGGGGGTACAGTCGGTGATATTGAATCACTACCGTTTTTAGAGGCTATTCGTCAATTACGTCAGCAAAAAGGACGATCTAATACCTGCTATATTCATTTAACACTAGTGCCTTATCTTCCTGGTAGTGGTGAAATAAAAACCAAACCAACACAACACTCAGTTAAAGAGTTACGCGAGATTGGTATCCAAGCTGATATACTTCTTTGCCGTATGGATAGAGATCTACCGCAAGTTGAAAAACAAAAAATGGCACTATTTTGTAATGTGGAAGAAAGAGCTGTTATTGCTTGTTATAATATGCCAAGTATTTACCAAGTTCCACATATGTTACATGAGCAACAAATTGATGATATCATTTGTGAACAATTACAAATAACTGCTAAACCTGCTAATTTAAGCGTTTGGGATAATTTAATTAAAAATTTAAACAACCCAGAGCGGAGTGTAAATATAGCCTTTGTTGGTAAATATGTAGAACTTACTGAGTCGTATAAATCTCTTAGTGAGGCTATAATTCATGCTGGAATTCATACTAAAACTGATGTAAAGATTCATTATGTAGATGCCGAAGATTTAGAAGGAAATAACTTATCATTATTTAAAGGTATTGATGCTATCCTAGTCCCTGGTGGTTTTGGTAAGCGTGGGGTTGAAGGTAAAATTAAAGCAGTTGAGTATGCTAGAATTCATAAAATACCATATCTTGGAATCTGTTTAGGGATGCAAATAGCGGTAGTTGAGTATGCTAGAAATGTAGTTGGTTTGATTAATGCTAATTCAACTGAATTTGATAGTGATACTTTATATCCTATTGTTGCTATGATTACCGAGTGGGAAGATAATACTGGTAAACTAGAAACTAGAAGTGCTGATACTGATTTAGGTGGTACGATGCGTTTAGGTGCTCAAGAGTGTATTTTAGAGCATAATTCTTTAGCGAGAAACATCTATGGGCAAGATAAAATAATTGAACGCCATCGCCATCGTTATGAAGTTAATAATAAGTTTATTGCTGAATTAACTAAAAAAGGTTTGATTATTAGTGGTTATTCTGTTGGGAGCGAACCTTTGGTAGAAATGATAGAGTTAGCTGAACATCCTTGGTTTGTAGCTTGTCAATTTCATCCTGAATTTACCTCTAATCCTAAAAATGGTCACCCATTATTTATATCATTTATTAACGCAGCATATAATTACAATACTTCAAAAGGGGATTAAATGCAAACTACTTGGAAACTATTTGATACGGAAGTTGGTCTTAATCAACCGTTATTTTTAATAGCGGGTCCTTGCGTAATTGAATCTATGCAGTTAGCTATTGATACGGCTGGTTATCTTAAAGAAATTGCTGATCGTTTGGGGATATATTTTATCTATAAGTCAAGTTATGATAAAGCTAACCGTAGTTCAGACTCAACCTTTAGAGGGCCTGGAATCGATAATGGTCTAAAAATCTTATCTGAGGTCAAAAGTCAACTAGGTCTTAAAGTGCTAACTGATGTACATGAACTAGAAGAAATTGATCAAGTTGCTGAGGTTGCAGATATTTTACAAACTCCAGCCTTTTTGTGTCGCCAGACCAATTTTATTAAAGCAGTAGCTAAAACTGGAAATGTAGTTAATATCAAAAAAGGTCAATTTTTAGGTCCTTGGGATATGAAACATGTTACCAATAAAGCCTTGAATGTTGAAGGTCATGGGCTGATTATGGCATGCGAACGCGGGGTTAGTTTTGGTTATAATAATCTAGTATCTGATATGCGAAGTCTTGTGGTTATGCGCGAAACAAACTGCCCTGTAGTATTTGATGCAACGCATTCAGTACAATTGCCAGGTGGGCAAGGAACTAGTTCAGGCGGACAAAAAGAGTTTGTTCCAGTATTAGCTCGTGCTGCAGTTGCAGTTGGAATAAGTGGGATATTTATGGAAACTCACCCTAATCCATCTGAAGCTAAATCTGATGGACCAAACTCATTCCCAATGTACGAGATAGAGGATTTTTTAATTGAAATTATGGCAATTGATAAATTAGTAAAGAAAATATAAATTTATAAGGATAAATACATTATGTCAGAGATAATTAGTATACATGCACGTGAAGTACTTGACTCTCGTGGTTTTCCAACTGTTGAGGCTGAGGTTGTATTAGATTCTGGAGCTTTTGGTAGGGCTTCAGTACCATCTGGTGCATCAACTGGTTCAAGAGAAGCACTAGAACTTCGTGATGGTGATAAAAGTCGCTATAATGGTAAAGGTGTTTTAAATGCGGTAAAAAATATAAATACAACTATTGCTAAACATCTTATAGGGTTTGATGCTTTTGATCAAACTGGTCTTGATCAAGAACTAATACAACTTGACGGTACGGAAAATAAATCTAATCTTGGAGCTAATGCAATGCTTGCTGTATCAGTTGCTGCTGCTCAAGCTGTAAGCGTAGAATTGGATTTACCTCTTTATCGTTATGTAGGTGGGATAGGTAAAAAAATACTTCCAGTTCCACAGATGAATGTGATTAATGGCGGGGCACATGCTAATAATAACCTTGATATTCAAGAATTTATGATTTTACCAGTTGGAGCACCTAGTTTTAAAGAAGCTCTTCGCTATGGTTCAGAAATATTTCATGCTCTAAAATCAATATGTGCATCTCGTGGTTATCCAACCTCAGTTGGTGATGAGGGAGGATTTGCCCCAAATCTTGCAACTAACGAAGAAGCACTTAAACTAATTCTTGAGGCGATTGATAAAGCTGGGTATGTAGCAGGTAATGATGTTATGCTTGGTCTTGATTGTGCGAGTTCTGAGTTTTACAAAGATGGTAAATATCATCTAGAGGCTGAAAATTTACACTTAACTTCAGAACAGTTTACTGATTATCTAGCAAATTTAGTAGATAATTACCCGATTATTTCTATTGAAGATGGAATGGCTGAGCAAGATGAGGCTGGTTGGATGCATTTAACTAAAACTTTAGGTGGTAAAATCCAATTAGTTGGTGATGATAATTTCGTGACTAATCCAAAATTATTAGCTAATGGTATCAAAAAAGGTATTGCTAATTCACTTTTGGTTAAGATAAACCAAATTGGTACTTTGACTGAGACTTTAAGTGCTGTAGAAATGGCTAAAAATGCTGGGTATACAACGGTTATGTCACATCGCTCAGGTGAGACTGAAAATGCTGTTATTGCTGATTTGGCGGTTGCTCTTAATTGTGGGCAAATCAAGACTGGTTCATTATCTCGTTCAGATCGGATTAGTAAATATAACCAATTGCTTCGTCTAGAGGAAGAGTTAGGTAGTAGTGCAGTTTATCTTGGGGTAAATACTTTTTATAATTTACATAGAAGATAATTTTTATAGGTTAATAAAATATGAAAACTACTGAGAGTTTTAATTATTCGTCTAATTTGACTAAAGTGATAACAGTACAAGATATTGCACTGATTATAAATAAGCATGGGTTTGATAATTTCATGCTTGATCTGGTGGGGTATATAAAAGATGATTTTACTCGTTGGCATGAGTTTGATAAAAGTCCGCGTCATGCTATTCATGTTGATGATGGTGTAATTGAGTTAATGCCAACTGCAGATAGTAAATATTATACTTACAAATATGTAAATGGGCACCCTAAAAATCCTCTTACAGCTAGACAAACAGTTGTTGCAACTGGACAGCTATCTTTGGTTGAAAACGGCTATCCACAATTAGTGTCAGAAATGACTACTCTAACAGCTCTTAGAACTGCAGCAACCACAATAATTGCCTGTGATTTATTATCGCGCCAAGATAGTAGTGTTTTGGCTATTATTGGAACTGGAGCTCAAAGTGAGTTTGAAGTCAAAGCACATCTTTTGGTACGTAAATTCACTACTATTAGGTATTATGATACTGATAAAAAAGCTATGGAAAAATTTGCCAATAATCTTAAAGGTTATAATTTGATTCCATGCGCTACCGCCAAAGATGCGGTAGTTGGTGCTGATGTAGTTATTGTATGTACCGCTTGTAAGGGGCATGTTATAGTGGTTGATGATTCTTGGGTATCGCCTGGGATGCATATAAGTGGTTTGGGTGGCGATTGTCCTGGTAAGACCGAGCTTGATGCTAAGACTCTTTGTAGAAGTAAAATAGTTGTAGAGTTTATGCCACAAACCGTAATTGAGGGTGATATTCAATTATTAAGTAGTGATGAAGTCAATAAATTTGTATATGCTGAATTATGGGAGTTAATTACTGGTAAAAAACCAGCACGTACCAATGATACCGAGATTACAGTATTTGATTCAGTTGGGTTTGCGATTGAGGATTATTCGATTCTTCGTTTAATTTTTGATTTGGCAAATAAACATTCGATAGGGCATGAGATGGATTTAATTCCACAAATTAGTGATCCTAAAAATCTAATTTCAGTTTTGGATGTAGTATGAAGCATAAAATAAAACTTATCGGTGCAGCTATTGATGCTTGTGCTGGCACAAGAGGTTCTGCGGATACTCCGGATATTTTATCCCAAAAAGGTTTACTGAAACCTTTAGGTTTGGAGTTTGACAAGATAGTCTATTATACTGGTGACAGGCATGATATACCCAAACTTGAGCAGTTTTTTACTGATTTAGCACTTGCAACTCAAGATGCAGTATTAAATAATCAATTACCAGTTATAATTGGTGGGGATCATTCATGTGCTATTGGTTCTTGGAGTGGAATAGCAGCAGCTTTAAAAGATCAAAGTTATGGTCTAATTTGGCTCGATGCACATTTAGATGCTCATACACCTGAAGATAGTGACAGTGGCAACATTCATGGTATGCCAGTTGCAACGCTTATGGGTGAGGGGTATGTGGAGTTTTTGAATATTTTAAATAATAATCCAAAACTCAATCCTAAGAATATGATTTTTATTGGAATTCGTTCTTATGAATCTGCTGAAAGAGAACGTCTTGAACGTCTGGGTGTAAAGATTTATTATACTGAAGAAGTTGGGGAGCGTGGCTTTACCGAAGTATTTTTAGAAGGATGGAATTACTTAGCATCACGAGTAGATAAAATTGGATTAAGTATTGATCTCGATGGTTTTGATCCAGATTTTGCCCCAGGTGTTGGAACTCCAGCAAATGATGGAATTAATTTTATTGATTGTATCAAAACATTATCAAAAATTGATAAATCAAAACTTATAGGGGTAGAAATTACAGAATGTAATGATCATTTTGACCCAAGTGGTAAGACGATAGGATGTATTGTAGAACTACTTAAGGTGATTTTATAGTTTTTTATGATAGGAGCTTTATAATGTTAAAAAAATTATTAATGTTAGGTGCTGTGATGGCTATAAATGGCTGTGCAGCAACGGTAATTGGTGCTGGAGCAGGTGCTGCTGTAGCAACTGGAACTGATGCTCGTGGTGGTGGTAGTGTAATAGATGACCAACTTTTGGAGCATAAAGTAAATTCTGTACTTGATGCACAAGTGCCAAATGGTAGCTTTACTGTTGCAAGTTATAATAGTGAGGTATTATTAGCAGGACAGGTTTCATCAAAAAAGGAGTATAGTAAGGCAGATAATGCTGTAGCTAACACTGATGGTGTTAAAAAAGTAATGAATCACCTAATTATTGGCAAAAAAGAATCTCTTGGAGATATTTCCAAAGATGCATATATAACCTCTGCTGCCAAAACTAGATTAATTGCCCAAAAAGAAGTTAATACCAATAATATTAAAGTGGTAACGTGTGCTGGAGTAGTTTACCTATTGGGTAAAGATGCTGGTAGTAAGGTACAAATTAATGGTGCAATTAGGGGTATACGCGACATTAGCGGTGTTAAAGGCGTAGTAGATTTAATAAAATTTTAGGTTCTACCTTTAATTTTGTCGATTAAGTCAAAAATAGTATTATAATTAGTAATTATATCTATACATGAACCGACATAGCTAAGTAAGTTACCAAAGGTGCCACCACTAAGGATTACGGCACCTATTTTAAAATAGATACTACTATTAACGACATTTCCAAGGATTGGTGCTATGGCAAATTGTTGAAAGAAAACTCCATAAATAGCAACCCCCATCCCAATAAATACTCCGAATAATATCGCAAAATCACGATTGTTTAGATGGCGAACTCGCATATGAAGCTCTTTATTGGGATATTTTGTATAAATTGCCATAATAATTTCCTATAAAATTAATTGCCCAAGAAGGTTGGCTAAACCAATTAGTTTTCCGTGAAAGAAGTGTCCAGTTGCAGGGTACCAGATTATTGGCTGACTATTTTTACGTCCCCACTCAAATACATCAGTTAATGGTATTACTTCATCTTCTTCACCATGAATTACAATAGTTTTTGTAACATCAGTTATTATTACAGGATAACGGCTTACTGCAGGTCCAATTAGAATTAGTTGTTTATAATCTACTTGCCGAGCTAGATTACTAACAACACTAGTACCAAAAGAAAATCCTGCTAAGATTAGAGGTGAGTTTGGATGTTGTTTACGGATAAAATCATGAACTGCTTTGGTATCATCAACTTCACCAATACCCATGTCATGAACTCCATCACTTAGTTCGACTCCGCGTAAGTTAGGGCAGTAGCATAAGTATCCTTTTTGGGTAAGAGCTTTGGCTGTGGTTTGGACTATTTTATTGGTATTAGTACCACCACCTTTAGGATCAGGATGAGCAACAATTGCAATACCTATAATATCACCAGCAGGTGATAGTTCTAGGCACTCAAGCTTACCTACAGGTCCATCAATAAGTATTTCGCGTGCATTTTTGGGTATGAGGGGGTTCTGCATTTTTTATAATTCCTTATAAATTGTAATATATTCCTAATGGTTTTACTTGTACGTATATTATCATAACTTTAGAAGATGAGGCTTAGTATTTAAAAAAGTAATGATTCCTACATTCCGCACAAGATAATATTTGGATTGAACGCATTTGGCGCACAATTAAGTACGAATGTATTCATTTGGCTGGAATTGAAAATTTAATCGAATTAAAGGCTGAGCTTCAAAAATATATCTTCTACTACAATAACAGAAGGCTACATTCTAGTTTAGGGTATAAACAACCCGCAAAATATTATGCGGCTAGTATAGAAGAAAACGGCAATAAAGATTATTTAGTTTATTGTAAGCTAGATAAAAACGCAGCAACCATAAAGGAGGCTGCTTAATTAAGTGATTAAAGTTGGTATTGACAACGGGGCTCATCATATTCTCTCTCGGTTTTACGCAGCATTAAGGGGGCTTGAGCAAATAAAATTGCAGCACGCAAACTTTGAAAGGTTAGCTAATGCTGCATAATATCAGTTACTAGTTAATCTAGCTTGACGCTTTCGTAGTGGTTTAAACAGATAGAATTGCCAAACGTAAAATCACATAAACTCAAATTGTTCATTATTACCGTTTGAATGGGCATATCAAAGAATGCTCTATCTCCAATAGTTTTTACCTTAGGCATATATACAGATGTAAGGTTTTCATTACCATAGAACGCATAATCCCCAATAGTTCTTACCTCAGGCATACCTATACTTGTAAATTTGTTGTCCATGAATGCTACAGCTCCAATAGTTTTTACCTTAGGCATATATACAGCTGTAAGGTTTTTATTACCACGGAACGCACCCCTCCCAATATTTGTTACATTAGACATAATTACACGCTTAAAACCACCATATTTATGATATCCTCCCGTATCATTAAATGCATAATCTCCAATAGTTGTAATACCTGGTGGGATAATTAATTCTTCTATACTCTCATAACAATTAGTTTTTATACCAGTGATAGTTGTTCCTGTAATTTCAAAACAATCAATTTGTGATGT
>CAZJFO010000029.1:13204-19319 GCA_964545465.1 uncultured Neisseria sp. | reverse complement strand
AGTTCTTGCTTAACTTTATCTGGAGTTGCATCGGGCTTATCCATTTTATTAATTGCAACAACTACAGGTACACCAGCGGCTTTAGCATGATGTATCGCTTCAATAGTTTGGGGCATTACACCATCATCAGCTGCGACTACCAAAATAACTATATCAGTTAGTTGTGCACCACGAGCTCTTAACTGCGTAAATGCTTCATGACCTGGAGTATCCAAAAAGGTAATAATACCGTGCCCAGTGTCAACATGGTAAGCACCAATATGTTGCGTAATACCACCAGCTTCACCATGAGCCACTTTAGCTTTACGAATATAATCAAGTAGTGATGTTTTACCATGGTCAACGTGCCCCATAATAGTAACAATCGGTGCCCGATGTACTAAATCAGATTCTTCACGTTTAATAACACCTTCTAAAAAGCTTTCAGGATCATCAGTCTTACTAAGTTTAGCCTTGTGCCCTAGTTCTTCAACTATAACAACGGCGGTATCTTGATCAAGAGGTTGATTAATAGTTACCATCATACCCATTTTCATTAAGTTTTTAATAACTTCTGAAGCTTTAACCGACATTTTGTGAGCTAATTCGCTAACTGTAATCATCTCAGGAATACTTATTTCTAATTGTTGCGGTCTATCTGGCTTTTGAAACTCCTGTACTTTAGGCATTTTGATATTCCGAGATTTATCAGGGCGATGATGCTGTGCGTGTTTTGGTCTATGTGTATCTATTACAGGAATAACAACTGGAACATCAGGTACAATATTAATAATATCGTTAACATCAACTTCTTCTATTACACCATCATCAAGACTAGAATCAGTCTTACCAATAACTTTCATTTTATTTGGTTTTTTGACTATTTTACCAAATAAAGCCTTCCCTTTTCTGGAATCTTGTTCTTCATCAGTCTCAAATTTCACTTTAGCTTTAGCTGGTTTTTCTATTTCAACATCCATTATAACAGGTTCAACTACTGCTGCTATAACTTCAATTTTTAAATCTTCAGTAGGATGGTCTTCCACCGTAGCCACTTCAGAAACGGTCTCTTCAACTATAGACTGTGGTTCTTCTTTGCTAACAAAATTACGTACCAAGGTCTTTTTACGTTTAATTTCAACTTTAATTTTACCACCATCAACGGTTTTTAAAGATGGTTTTATCTCTTCAACCTTAGCTTCAGTAATTTTTTTCTTACCCAAAGATAATTTTGGCTTACTAGTTTGGGTACTTCCTAAAAACGCAATAAGTTTTGCTTTATCTTCAGGCGATACTTCATCATTTCCTGCTTTAATTACCCCTGACTGAGCGAGATTTGCAATCAGCATATTATGATCTACGCCTAGCTCTTCTGCAAATTCATTAATTGTTCTTGACATATTAATCACCTTATTCATTAAAATATCCGGAAGCCTCACGTGCCTTTAATACTAGTTTATTCGCAGTATCTAAATCTACACTTATAATTTCCATTAATTCATCACCTGATAAATCAGCAAAATCCATAATGGATTTAATATTTGCTTCAGCTAATTTCAAAAGGACATCGCGAGAGAATTTAACTATACTATTTAATTCAAAAGCAAGTTTATCCATAGTATCTTTATGTAAAATAGTTTTAGATAGTACCTTATTTTTTGCTCTTTCTTGTAACTGAGAGGCTATATCTTCATCAAACTCTTCAATTGAAGTTAAATCATTAATATCAACATAAGCTACCTCATCAAGAGATGTAAATCCATTATCTACCAAAATCTCAGAAATTTCATCATCCACATCAAGAGCTAAATTAAACATTTTTATCAAATCAACGCGTTCACTACTATGAATAGTATACGCTTCAGATTTACCAAAAATATTAATAATACAACCAACCAAACTACTAGCCAAACGCACATTCACCCCATCATGACCAATTGCCATGCCAAGTTTTTCATCATCAACTATTACCTCAATAACTCTTTTTTCTTCGTCAACAACAATACTTTCAATTTCAGCAGGAGCTAAAGCATTGATAGTATACTGAGCTAAATCAGCATCATAATCAATAATATCAATTTTTTCACCTGCTAGTTCAGATGATACGCTATCTACTCGTTGATTTCTAAAGCCAATACATGCACCCTTAGCATCGATTCTTGAGTCATTTGTAGTAACCGACACTTTAGCACGAATCCCAGGTTCACGTGCAATTGCTTTGACTTCAACACGACCTGATGCAACTTCTGGGATATTATTTTCCAAAAGTTTTGCCAGAAATTGATTACTCGCTCGACTAATAGAAATACGACCGTTTTTAACTACTAGCTCATTCTTATCAAGATAGCCCTTAACTTGATCACCCGGCTGTAACACTTCACGAGGTATTAAATCATTTTTCATAATGATAGCTTCAACACGACCACAATCAACAACAACATTTCCACGTTCAAATTTACGCACTTTCCCAATAACAACACCACGATTACGCGATAGATATTCATTTAGAACTTGCTCACGTTCCGCATCTTTAATACGTTGTGCAATTATATTTCTAGCAGTTTGCGCCGAAACCCGACCTAAATCGATATTTGTAATCTCATCTTCAATACTATCTCCAATTTCAGCTTCGCCATATTTTTCAGTAGCATCACTTAATGACAGCTCTTTATCATCATCATAAAAATCAACATCACTAACAACACTCCATTTACGAATAGTTTTGTATTTTCCTGTATTACGATCAATTAATACATCAATTTCAGGAAATTCACCTTCATAACTTTTTTTAGTTGCAATTGCAAGAGCTTTTTCAAGACTATCAAAAACAACTTCCTTATCCAAGTTTTTTTCTTTGGCTAATACATCAACCAGTAACAATATTTCCTTACTCATTCTTACCCCTTCATTCTTTTAAATTCAAAAATTAACCTTGCACGGCTTATAATCGAAAAATCAATATTAACCGTATTACCATTTTCAAGCCCAAGTATTACGCTACTACCATCTACAGCAATAATAACACCCTGAAATACCTTTTCTCCATTTATTAGTTCACGAGTTTTAACCTTTGCAACTCGATCTTTAAACCGAATATAATCTTCAATTTTCTTTAAAGGTCTTTCAATACCAGGGGACGATACTTCTAGTCTATTAAACGCAATTTCTTCAACTAATAATAATTTACTTAAATGATTGGATACAATCTCACAATCCTCAATCGTAATTCCACCTTCTTTATCAATATAAACTCTAATAAGCTTTGATGGAGCAACCTCTACATCAACAAGCTCATACCCCAACCCCGGGACTGTGTGTTCCAATATTGTATTTAATTTCATAGCTTTAATTCTTTATAAAACAAAAAAGTGAGCCTGAACAGGCTCACCTTAACTCTAATACATTATTATAACCTATACTCTAAGAATAAGCAATAGTATAAAATAAATACCACTAGGACACAGCATCAACATTGGTGATTAATGGCTGTTGATTATCATCAACTACTGCTTTAGTGATAGTAATCTTAGATACCCCTTCCACGGTTGGTAGCTCATACATTGTCTCAAGTAATATACTCTCTAATATCGAACGCAGTCCCCTCGCCCCAGTTTTACGACTAAGAGCTCTTTTAGCAACTGCAAGTATCGCTTCACTATCAAAAGATAAATCGATATTTTGCATCCTAAATAATTTGGCATACTGCTTGATAAGAGCATTTTTTGGCTCAGTCAAAATTGCGATTAGACTATCTTCATCAAGTTCAGACAATACAGCGTGTACGGGAAGTCTTCCAATAAACTCAGGAATCAGACCAAAACGCACCAAATCATGGGGCTCTGCTTCCATCAAGTATTTATTTTTATTAGCAACATTATCTTTAGAAACAACTTGAGCCCCAAAGCCAATACCTGATTTGGTACTTCGCATTTGAACAATTTTTTCTAAACCATCAAAGGCACCGCCACAAATAAATAGTATATTACTCGTATCAATAGCTATCATCTCACGCCCCGGATGCTTACGCCCACCTTGAGGTGGTACATTAGCCACAGTTCCCTCAACCAGCTTGAGAAGTGCTTGCTGGACACCTTCACCAGATACATCACGAGTAATCGAAGTGTTTTCTGATTTACGCGCAATCTTATCTATTTCATCAATATAAATAATACCCTTTTGGGCTTTTTTTACATCAAAATCACAACTTTGTAATAGCCTTACCAATACATTCTCTACATCATCCCCTACATATCCAGCTTCAGTCAAAGTAGTAGCATCAGCAATAGCAAATGGCACATCCAAAAAACGTGCCAAAGTCTGAGCCAATAGTGTTTTACCTGAACCAGTTGGTCCGATTAATAAAATATTACTCTTAGCTAATTCAACTCCGTCATCAGTAATATCGCTAATTCGCTTATAATGATTGTACACTGAGACAGCTAGAATTTTTTTAGCACGTTCTTGACCAATAACGTATTTATCAAGCTCTGCCTTAATATCTTTAGGAGCTGGAGCTGGTTTAAAAGCAGCAAGTTCAGAATTTTTATTAGATTCAACTGAGTTTTTCAAAATCGCCACGCAATTATTTATACAGTCATTACAAATAAAGCCCTCATTACCCTCAATTAGATGCGCAACTTGCTTCTCAGGACGCCCACAAAAGGCACAATGCTTATTTATCATTTAACATTATCCTTATCTAATTCACGTCTATTATTTAAAACCGAGTCGATTAACCCATATTCAGATGCTTCAATAGACGTCATAAAATTATCCCTATCTGTATCATTCTGAATTTTTTCAAGTGTTTGCCCTGTATGTTTTGCCAATAACTCATTCAAATACTGTTTCATAAATAAAATATTTTTAGCATGGATTTCTATATCTGAAGCCTGACCTTGAAATCCGCCTAAAGGCTGATGAATCATAATTCGTGAACTAGGTAATGCAAAACGCTTGCCATTAGTACCTGCAGATAATAAAAACGCCCCCATACTACAAGCCTGCCCAATACATAAAGTATTAACATCACATTTGATAAAATTCATAGTATCATAAATCGACATACCAGCTGTAACCGAACCTCCTGGGGAGTTTATATAAAAATAAATGTCCTTATCTGGGTTTTCAGCTTCGAGAAATAACATTTGGGCAACAACTACATTAGCTGTTTGGTCGTTTACTTCACCAACTAAAAATATAATCCGCTCCCGTAAAAGTCGCGAGTATATATCAAATGAACGCTCCCCTTTAGCACTTTGCTCTACAACCACAGGGACAAAATTATTAGCTACAATATCCATTCTTAAGATCCTTATTCATATATAGCGACCACCATAGAGACAGTCTACTGTTAAGTATTAGTTTTTATGTAATTCTTTAGCAAATATTGATTTATCTTCATATTGAAAACCACGTATTGCTGCTACTTCGCCACTAAAAGCGGGGCTTGATTGTAACTGATCAGCAAATTTATCTTTGAAGTATGGGAAAGCATGTGCTAATAAATTGGCATACGCCAAAGAACCCTTATTATCACCAATAACCCTATGACTAATAATCTGTTTAAATATAGCTCCTGGATACGGTAAGACATTAGCTAACTTATCGATATATTTAACCTGGTCTTGCGGTGACATCACGGCATTAGTTTGTGGCGATGTAGGCAATATATAACTATCCATCAATACAAGTGCCGGCATTGCCCATATTGAATTACTATCCGCAAACTTCTCTAGATGCTGTAGATTACTAGCATAATCATCAGCATCTTCAGGAACTTGAACATAGGTTGACATTTCATTATAAGTCTGGATATTCAAATAACCAACCCCTAAAAACCCCAGAAAAACTAAAGTTGCAATTCCTTTAATTATCTTTGAATTATCAATTTGATAAATTGGTTTATCAAGTGATAAAAATAATATAAAAAACATCAAGAAATATGCATACCATAATGGGTACTGAAAAAGACTCTGACCAAAAATCGTCAATATCATAAAAGCAACAAATAACGTATGATAGTTGTTAAAACTCTTAAACATCCGATATAATGAATACCCAAAACCATATACTATTGTTATTCCAAATCCGATTATTCCAGTCTCAGCTAAAATATTTAATGGGCTATTGTGGC
>CAZJFO010000029.1:0-13194 GCA_964545465.1 uncultured Neisseria sp. | reverse complement strand
GGAATATACATAAAGCGCTCGGTATTCATTAGATAAATTGCTTCACGAGGATACTGGTACCAGCCAATCCCAAAAATAGGATGCTGGATAAAGATAATAATATCCTTATACCACTCATAAAAACGTCTATAGGTTGATTGATTAATATTATTTTCACTAAATCTATATAAAGCAGAATTTGCATCAGCATGAGCCGTTGAAAAAACTGCGATTATTTTAGGTAAAAAAGCTTCTAATATAAATAGCCCGACAATCATAGATAAAATCAAAACTAGTACCTGTCTATTATTTTTTAGATGTTTTTTTCGATTAAAAAATAAAAAGCACAAAGTTGCTAATAATGCTAAAATAAAATACACAAATGAGGTACGTGATGTATTAATTGTAATAACAAACCCAAAAAATAATGCATACAGTGCAAATACAGCCAAATTAATCTGACGGATAAAATATAGATACGCCAAAGCAAAAACACCAACTGAAATAAAATCAGCATAATCATTTTTCTGTCCGACATTTCCAACAATATTAGAATCCCCAGAACCATTAAACAATATATAATCTCTGTAGTTTACAGCTTGTCCTGTATACTGTAAAAATCCATATAAAGCTTGAATGGTCACACTAATTAATACTGCCCAAGATATTTGTTTGATGAATTCTGCTTGAATTTCTTCATCCGAATTAAGTAAAGATGTTATTCCAATTGACATAACACCTGCAACTAGAAACTCCATTGCAACATCAAGGTTTATACCTGGCAATCTAATTGGAATAACCATAACCTGTAATAATAAAAACATAACAAACAATACACACGATATCCCCGCACTTGAAATCCCAATTTTTGGAGCCCTATAAATAGACAACACTCCAATAATAAGAGAAAATAGCATTGTTAAACCTTCACCATAAAACCTTGATGGCACAGTAAGATAACTGTAATAAGGAATTAAAAATGGCACAATAAACAAAGCATAGATAAATAACCCTATTAACTTATCCGCTATCTTATTTGATATACTTTCATTCATATCCTACACCTTTTAAAAAACATATCATTACACACCTTAATTCACATACCGTAGTATGTTAATATCCATGCACTTGCAATAAATTATACAACTAGAGCATAAACCCCAAAACCTGCATAACTCTAACTTTTGTATTGGGTGGCACTGAGCAAGACATCATTACCGCCAAAAAGCGTACCACGGAATATCATTATAAACCCAATCATGATTTATATAATCACTACTTTTAAAATTGAGCATAAGTACCTTGTATACTGAGTTTGACAAACTATCTTGCCCTAATTTTTTATACGCTTTTACTTGAATTGCCAAAGCCTCTTCAACCTGTAGCGTATTTGGGTAATTCGTAATCACATTTTGCGATCTACCAACTGCCGCTAAATATGCATTAATCGACATATAATAGCGAGCTTTATATAATTCACCTCTAGCTAAAGCATTAACTAGGCGATTTATCTTATCTCTAGCATCAGGAGTAAATCGTGAGTTTGGATAACCCTTAACCAACTGAGTAAAAGCTGCAAATGCTTCTTCTGCAATTTTAGGATCTCGTTCTGCTAAATCTTGACCAGTAAAACCAGAGAACAAACCATTATCATTTTTATAATTTATATACCCTTTAAGGTAAAGAGCATAATCCATATTTGTATTTGTTGGATAAGTCTTAATAAATTCATCTATCATCGGTAACGCTAGTTCTGGCTGATCATTTTGATAATAAGCATAAGCCATGTCAAGCAACCCCTGCTGAGCATATACTCCATAAGGATATCGTGACTCTAAAGCACTATAGAGCTTAATCGCCTTGGCATAATTCTTTTTTGCCAAGGCTGCACTTGCTGAAGCATAGAGCTGTTGCACTGACCAGCCAAGCGTTTCTTCTTTGACCGGATCAGCACTATCTGAACACGCAACGATAAAAAGTGATAAAATCACAAGTATCATGGCTTTTTTGAAAGAACATAACAATATGCTTACACCCCACACAGAATTAGAACAAGAACCTATTTGCCTAACTATTCCTGAGGAATATTATGGGAACCGTTTAGACACATCTCTATCAGCTATTATACCAGAATTATCAAGAAGCAAGCTAACTAATTGGATAAAAGAGGGCTTTGTTTTAGTTGGTAACCAAATACCAAAACCTAAAGACAAAGTATTTGGTGGAGAGATTGTTACTATAACTCCACCTCTTAGTGATGAGACTAAAGCTTTTATGCCTGAGGATATACCACTAAATATTATTTTTGAAGATGAACATATTTTGATTATCAATAAACAAGCTGGGTTAACAGTTCACCCAGGGAATGGTAACTGGAGTGGAACGCTACTAAATAGCTTGCTTTTTCATTACCCTCACCTCTTTCAAATACCACGAGCTGGGATAGTTCATCGCCTCGATAAAGACACCAGTGGATTAATGGTCGTTGCTAAAACGCTTTTAGCCCAAACTAAATTAGTACAACAACTGCAAGATCACAGCGTAAGTCGTATTTATCATGCGATTGCAGAGGGCGTTTTACCTTTAGATGGAACCATCAAAACCAATATCGGACGCGACCCCAAAAACCGTATAAAAATGACCACACTTAAATTTGGTGGCAAAGAATCAATAACCCATTATAAAGTAATTGAATATTTTGATAAGCTAAGCTATATTGAATGCCGCCTTGAAACTGGCAGGACGCATCAAATACGGGTACATCTTAAATCTCTCGGTCACCCTTTAGTGGGGGATAAAACCTATGGTAGCGGTAAAATAAACTACCCAACGCATGTTTTAGAAGCTATAGAGTCTCTAAATAGACAAGCTCTTCATGCAGTAAATTTAAGTTTTACCCACCCCGCAACTGGTGAAAATGTAACTTTCTCATGCCCAATAGCACCAGAGATTAAACATTTACTAAACACCCTAAAGAACCCCGAAGATAATTTTGATGATGACGATATAGATGAAGACTATGGTGAATGGGAAGTTTTATATGTTAAATAGCCACCTAAATGCAAACTGGGGTGCACCTAAAAATGTAAAAACCTTAATCACAACTAGACTTAGCCCTGGTAACACTGATTTTAATTTAGCACTTCATGTGGGTGACAACTATAAAAATGTAATACATAACCGCCAGACATTATCAACTTCATTACCAAACGAACCTAGGTGGCTTAGTCAAACCCATACTAATTTAGTACTAGACTTGGATACAGATGCAGCTAATGACAAAAGCTATGATGCATCAATTACCACAACAAAAGGTACTGTTTGTGCCGTAATGACTGCTGATTGCATTCCTATGTTAATAACAAACACCACCGGAAGTTTTGTAGGTGCAATTCATGCCGGATGGCGTGGCGTACAGAATAATATAATTTCTAATACGATTAATCAAAGTAAAATACCTGCAAAAAACATTATTGCTTATATCGGACCTGCAATTTGTGCTAAACATTTTGAAGTTGATGCTGATGTATTTGAAATCTTTTCAAAGTTAGATAGTGACAACCAAGCGTTTTTTACTTCTAAAAATAATGGTAAATTTGAATGTGATTTAATCAGCATCGCTAAACTACAACTTATTAAATTGGGTGTGTTAGGATATAATATATCGCTCAGTAATTTATGTACTTACTGTAAAAACGATCTATTTTATTCATATCGAAAAGAAAAAAATACCGGACGCTTTGCAAGCATTATATGGCTTGAATAAAAATTAAATTGTATTATTTGACAAGGGGCTAATGGGAGATGGCACTAACTAATAAACGTTCAATTTCTGAAAAATATATGCTATAATTTGCAATTATTTATATCTCAACTACTAATCTTTTTCAAT
Source organism: uncultured Neisseria sp. (assembly GCA_964545465.1). Taxonomy (GTDB): domain Bacteria; phylum Pseudomonadota; class Gammaproteobacteria; order Burkholderiales; family UBA11063; genus Aquella. The sequence goes on along the minus strand of CAZJFO010000029.1, from coordinate 9,323 downwards.
AAGGCTCATATATGTTAGCAAAAACCCTGGAAACTCGGCACTTAAATATGATTGCTCTTGGTGGATCTATTGGTACCGGAATATTCCTTGCTAGTGGATATGCAATTAGTGTTGCAGGTCCAGGCGGTGCTCTTGCGGCATATTTACTCATATCTATTATGGTGTTTTTTTTAATAACGAGCCTTGGTGAATTGTCCACTTATATGCCATCAACAGGATCTTTTTGTGAGTATTCAGGTAAATTTGTAAGCCCATCTTTTGGATATGCTATGGGGGTTAACTATTGGTTTAATTGGGCAATTACGATTGCTGCTGAAATCTCTGCCGCAGTTATTATTATCCAATACTGGTTTCCTCATGGGTCAGCCTTAACTTTTTCAGCAATATTTTTCTTTAGTATTTTGTTTCTAAACTTATTCTCTGTACGTATTTATGGTGAAGTTGAATATTTACTTTCAATTATGAAAGTAGCCACTATTGTTGTTTTTATAATCCTTGGTACTATTTTAATACTAAAAACCCCAGAGTTTGGATTACATAATATGACTATTAGTGATGGGCCATTTCATGCAGGCTTAGGTGGATTTTTTGCAGTATTTTTAGCTGCAGGATTTTCTTTTCAGGGCTCAGAACTAATAGGTATTTCATCTGGCGAAGCACGTGAGCCCGAAAAAAGCATCCCCAAAGCAGTTAAAAGTGTATTTTGGCGTTTACTAATGTTTTACGTTCTAGCCACTTTAATAATAAGCCTCCTAATACCGTTTAATGATAAAAGTCTAATTAATCAAAATAGTGTCAATGCTAGCCCATTTACTTTAGTTTTTGCTCACTATTTGCCTGGTGCTATTGCAGCAAATATTCTAAACTTCGTAATTTTAGTAGCTATTTTATCTGCTGCTAATGCTAGTATGTATTCAGCTACTAGAACACTATGGTATATGTCACACACCAATCAAGCCCCAAAAATATTCTCCAAGGTCACAAGCTATGGTCTACCAATTAACGCACTAATTGCAACTGCAATAGTTGGTTCCACGGTGTTTTTATCTTCCCTAATTAGTAATGGTAATTTGTTTACACGACTTGTAAATGTATCTTCATCTTGTGGATTTATTGCTTGGTTTGGAATTGCACTATGTCACTACTGCTTTCGTAAAAACCATATTAAAGATTTAAGTGTACTAAAATATAAAGCCATACTATTTCCTATAGGACCAATTTTCTCGATGTTATTAATAGCGTTTATTATTTTAGGGCAAGGCTATTCTCTTTATGGGAACTTTAGTATGTTAGGAGTTTTTGATGCCTATGGTGCTTTATTATTCTTTTGTTTATATATGATATATTATAAACTTTTTAGGAACAACTCTATTTTATAACATTAACCTTGCCTAACAACGCTGAATAATCTTTGGGAAGTTTACTTAATTTATCAAGTACCCTAATAGTGAGATCTTTATATATGGCAGCTTCAGGAAAGTTGTCATTAAGAGCTACAGGCATCCCACAATCACCACCTTCTCTAATGTTTCTATTTAAAGGTAGTTTGGCGAGTAATTCAACCCCGTACTCATCAGCTAACCTACCTCCACCAGCACTACCAAATATTTCATCAATATGACCACAGTTACTACAAATATGCATGCTCATATTTTCTATCACCCCAAGACACGGAATCTCCATTTTTTTGTACATTTGGAGGCTTTTACCCACATCAAGTAGCGCTACATCTTGCGGAGTAGTAACGCTTACAACTGCAGTTATGGGCATTTTTTGACACATCGTTAGATGAATATCACCAGTTCCTGGCGGCATATCAATTATTAGACAATCAAGGTCACTCCACAAAGTATCAAATAACAACTGATCAAGTGCTTTATTTACAATAGCTCCACGCCAAATAGCAGGTTCTTTTTCTGAGATTAAAAAACCAAAAGATAGCACCTCAATTCCAAATTTATTTAAAGGTACAAATTTATTTTCGGCAACATCAGGCTTAAAACCACGCTCACCCACCAAAATAGGTATTGAAGGACCATAAATATCGGCATCAAGTAAGCCAACCTTAAAACCTAGTTTAGACAAACTAACAGCTAGATTAATAGCGGTAGTCGATTTACCCACACCACCCTTACCTGAAGTAACAGCAATGATGTTTTTAATGTTTGCAATACGAACTAAGCCATTCTTAACTTTATGTGGTATAATTGATGGCTTAACCTGGGAGAGTAATCTTTCGCTCATAATAATTAGCTTTCAATAAGAATAAAATAAATGAATAAAAATTTAGTAGTAACTTGTGCCCTACCTTATGCAAATGGCAACATTCATTTAGGTCATATGGTTGAACATGTCCAAGCTGATATATGGGTACGCTTCCAAAAAATGCAAGGACACAACTGCTATTTTATCTGTGCTGACGATACTCACGGCACCCCAGTTATGCTCAAAGCAGAACAAATGGGTATTAGCCCTGAAACTATGATAGCTCAGGTATATAGCGAACATACTGCAGATTTCAAAGAGTTTGGGATCAGCTTTGATAATTATTATACAACCAATTCCCCTGAAAGTAAAGAATTAGTATACGATATTTTTGAAAAACTAAAAAATAATAATAAAATCGCAACAAAAATTATTAATCAATTATACGACAACACCAAGGAAATGTTTTTACCTGACAGATTTGTCAAAGGCACTTGCCCCAAATGTAAGGCAATTGACCAATATGGGGATAATTGTGAAGTATGTGGCGCAACATATGCACCAACTGAATTAATTGATGCATATTCAGTAGTATCAGGTAGCAAACCGGTACTTCGTCAATCAGAGCATTATTTTTTCAAACTAAGTGAATGCACTGAGTTTCTCTCACAATGGATAAACTCTGGTCTACAAAGCGAAGCAAAAAACAAAATGCAGGAATGGTTAGAAACTGGGTTACAAGATTGGGATATTTCACGCGATGCACCTTATTTTGGTTTTCAAATTCCAGGTACAGATAATAAATATTTTTATGTATGGCTTGATGCACCAGTTGGTTATATGAGTAGCTTTATGAACTACTGCCACAACAACAACCTTGATTTCTATTCATTATGGAATTCTGACAATACTGACATTTATCATTTTCTTGGTAAAGATATATTATATTTTCACGCTCTATTTTGGCCAAGTGTTTTAAAATACTCGGGATATAAAACACCGAAAGGCTTGTTTGTACATGGTTTTTTAACTGTAAATGGACAAAAGATGTCTAAATCACGTGGTACTTTTATTACTGCAAGAAAATATATTGAAAGTGGTTTATCTACAACCTATTACCGTTATTATATTGCTAGTAAATTAGGTAGTAAAATTGAAGACATTGATTTTTCACTTGAAGATTTTGTTGCTCGGGTAAACTCTGAGTTAGTAGGCAAATTTATTAATATTGCCTCAAGAAGTAGCGGTTTTTTAAGTAAACAATTTAACAATAAACTAAGTAATGTTACCTATTCCCCATTATTATCAAAAATCACTGAGGCACAAGATATAATAGCACAACATTACGAAGAGCGTGAATATGCAAAACTAGTCAAAGTTATAATGCAGTTGGTTGACGAAATAAATATCTATGTGGACACGACCAAACCATGGCTTTTAGCACGGGATGAGTCAAAAAAACTGGAGCTACATAAAACATGTAGCACTCTTATTAACGCTTTTAGATATATAAGTATTTATCTAAAACCAATCATACCCGAAATAACTGCACAAATTGAAGTATTTTTAAATATAGAACCTTTCAAATGGTCAGATTTAAAGACAGAATTAGGTGAACATCGTATTAACAATTACACTCATTTAGCAACAAGGATTGAACAAAAAATGGTAGATAAATTAATTGAATCAAATAACCCTGAAATTACTGAAACAACAAATACAGTTACTTCACAATATGAGCCGATAGCCTCAGAAGTTACTATTGATGATTTTAGTAAACTTGATTTACGCGTAGCTAAAATAATTAATGCAGCTCATGTTGAAGGAGCTGATAAGCTTATTCAACTAACACTTGATATTGGGGTTGAACAAAGAAATATATTTGCGGGGATCAAAAAAGCTTACGACCCTACAAGTTTAATAGGTAAACATACTGTTATGATAGCAAATCTAGCACCTCGTAAGATGAAGTTTGGAGTTAGTCAAGGGATGGTACTCGCAGCTAGCTTTGAAGATAAAGATAGTGGAATTTATATATTAGAGCCACATGATGGTGCAAAACCTGGAATGCGTATTAGATGAAGCAAATTGTATTAGCTTCCAACAATCAAGGTAAGATAAAAGAATTTCGAGATATTTTTACTACACTGGATATCGAAATCATCCCCCAAACAGAACTTAATGTACCTGAGATTGATGAGCCATACTTTACGTTTGTTGAAAACTCACTACATAAGGCACGCCACTGTAGTAAGTATACTGGCTTACCAAGTCTTGCTGATGACTCTGGAATATGTGTTAATGCTCTTAACGGGGCTCCGGGAGTCTTTTCTGCACGATATGCTAGTGAACCTAAAAGTGATTTACGTAATAATCAAAAACTAGTTGCTGATTTAAATGGTATTACTGATAGAAGAGCTTATTTCTACTGCGTTTTAGTATTAATAAGAAGTCATGATGATCCAGAGCCGATAATAGCTGATGGTAAAATTCATGGTGAAATTATTGACACCCCACGAGGTAGCAACGGTTTTGGTTATAATCCAATTTTTTATATACCAAGCCTTAGTAGGACCATTGCTGAATTAAACGACGAAATTAAAAACGAAATAAGTCATCGACGCCTAGCAACAAATAACTTAATTAATAAACTTAAAGCCACATAATATTTTGGAGAGACTTATAATGCAGCATGTAAATGATTTTTTAGCTCTTGTAGAAGAGTATCGCCCATACGTCAAAGAAACTGATGTGAGTACTGTAGCTACTAAACTACAAAACAAGGAAGATTTTATTTTAATAGATGTTCGCGAAGATCATGAATGGCAGCAAGGGCATCTACCAAATGCAATTCATATGGGACGTGGCATAATTGAACGCGATATAGAAAAAACTATTATCAATAAAAGCCAAGAGCTTATCTTATATTGTGGCGGTGGATTTCGCTCGGTATTATCAGCTTATAACCTCCAAAAAATGGGATATACTAATGTAATATCTATGGATGGCGGTGTTAGTGATTGGCAAAACTCAGGTCATAAATTAGTTTTGTAATTAGTTAAACCCAAAACAATGAGTAATAACCAAAAGTACGACATCCGTCCTAACCAATCGCTTGAACTATTAAAAGAGCTACATATCCTAACTCGCGACGGTAAGATGAACCAGGATAGCCGGCGAAAATTAAAGCAAGTATATCATTTGTATCAGTTTATTGAGCCACTACTAAATGAGCTATATAAGATAAATAATACCATAAGTCTTGTTGATCATGGGGCTGGAAAATCCTACTTAGGTTTTATTTTATATGATTTATTTTTTAAGAATAAGGAAGATAACTCTCATATATATGGAATCGAAACCCGTAATGAGTTGGTAACAAAATCAACCATTCTTGCAGCATCACTTAACTTTAAGCGCATGAGTTTTCTAAATTTATCAGTCAGTGAATCAATTACATCTAGCTTATTACCAAGTACTATTGATGTTGTAACCGCACTTCACGCCTGTGATACCGCAACTGATGATGCAATTAGCTTTGCACTAAATAAAAAATCTAAATATATTATTCTGGTACCCTGCTGCCAAGCAGAAGTAGCAAGTATTATTAAGAAAACCAAAGTGCAAAATATTTTAGGTGAAATATGGCGTCATCCAATACATACACGTGAATTTGGAAGTCATATAACAAACGTACTACGTGGACTAATTTTAGAAGCTAAGGGTTATGACGTAACTATTACTGAATTAGTCGGATGGGAGCACTCGATGAAAAACGAGCTTATCATTGCTAAATATAATAACCACAAAGATCATAAACTAATAACCAACGCTAATAAAAAACTAGAAGACTTACTTGAAGCTCTTGGACTTAAAAAAGAACTTAAACATAGATTTCTTTTCTAAGCATGCAACGACAAGCTCTAGTCTTCTTAATTCTACAGTGTACTTTGTGAACCATTCAAAGATTTTTATTCGCCAATTTCCGCAATAGCTTAATAAATTTTACTTGGTTGTGTCACATCTTAGAATTTAACAAAGGCATTGTCTTGAGTATATACGGTAAGCCCTGTGTGTTCGTTACTTTCCCACTCTCTTTGTCGATTTTCAACTAATTTTTTCGCTGCTTGGTACCCCATATCATAATGCATTTGAGCAGACTTTTTACTAAAATTATAATCTTTGCTTTGAAGCTCTGTACCAGTTGGCGAATGATAAATTAACCTTACCACATCAACCCGATGCGCTAACCCAAGTTTTATAATATCTTGCACCTCTGGACGCTGTAATTGCTCCTCTGTCAACAGATCACTTAAATAATTAATTGCATGGGATAGATTTTGAGTAGTTGCAAACATCGCAGTTGGGCGTTTAGAGTGAGACGAATATTGAATATCTTTTACTCGCTCTAACATACCATCCATACTATGCGGATATGGGCCACTCGCAGAAAATAAATCCACAATAAAGCATAGAACATTTTCCATCTCATCAGGGTTTTCTGCAAACTCATCCAAAACTTTAAAAACTGGAGTATTGGAAAAAACTCCACCATCAATATAGTATTTATCATCTATTTTGACTGGTGGGAACCCTGGTGGCAAAGCACCGGTGGCAAGAACATGATCCATAGTTATTTCTTGTTTCAAACTATCAAAAAACACAAACTCTCCTGAACCAAGTTCAACTGACCCTAGACATAAGCGTACATGTTTCTCATTTAGATATTTAAAATCAATTAGATCTTTCAAAGTATCTCTTAATGGTGATGTATCATAATAGCTTAACTCTTCAGGCTTATGTGAGCCAAACATACTTGGAGCAAACAATCTAGGTTTATAGAAAGCTGAATTTCCTATCAAAGAGTTATTAGCACCAAACCAATTAGATAATTTCTCAAGCCCTATATTGTACAAGTCATTTGTTGGGCTATCAAGCGTAATTCTATCCCAGAATTGATTTAATTTAGCAGTTCTATGCTCTGGTTTGTTACCGGCAACAATCGCAGCATTAATCCCACCAATTGAGATACCAACCATCATATCAGGCGTGTATCCATTCTCGTGAAATGCTTCGTAAGCTCCTGTTTGATACACCCCAAGAGCACCACCGCCTTGAAATACATAACAAATTTTACGTTTTAATTTTTTTACCTTAGGATTTGTAGATATAGTTTTTTTAGTTACCATTTTAAATTACCTCACCTTCTAATGTATAATATTTAACTCCCAGTTTAATAACCGGCCTATTTTGAGATTTACGCCATCCATTTGTATCACGTAATGAATAAGCACAACCACAATACTCCTGTTGATAGAACTCTTCTTTTTTAGATATCTCTATCATCCGTTTAGATCCATTATCCTTACGCCAATTATATGTCCAATAAGTAAGATCTGTATATTTAGACGCTGCCCTTATTCCTGATTCATTAATCTGATTCATATCTTTCCAACGCGAAATGCCTAAGGAACTAGAAAAGACATTAAACCCATGTTCAAATGCATATAGGGCTGAGCGCTCAAATCGCATATCAAAACACATGGTACAACGAATACCTCGCTCTGGTTCATTCTCCATCCCTTTTGCTCTAGCAAACCAGTTATCTTTATCATAATCAGCATCTATAAATGGAATATTATGCTTCTGGGCAAAACGAATATTTTCTTCTTTACGTAATTCATACTCTTTTAGCGGATGAATATTTGGATTATAAAAAAATATTGAAAAATCTATTTCAGAAAAAATTAATGCTTCCATAACCTCTCCAGAACAAGGAGCACAACAAGAGTGTAGCAATAGTTTATTCTGATTACCAGGCAATGTGAGTTTAGTTCGAGTAAATGTCATAGCTATATTTCCATTAATTTTTATAATATCGTAACTGTATCACAATTTTGTTTTAGATACTAGTTTTTTTACATTTTTTACTTAAGCAGTAGTATAATCAAAACTATATTTAAACTAAGGTACCAAATTTATGAAAAAAATGATTTTAATTCTAAGTGCATTTGCAAGTTTAGTAATAGCTAATCCAAATGAGTCTTCAACACTGCCCATCACAAATAGTTTTAGTTTACCTATAGACATGGATCTTACAGCTTATAAAACAATGACTACACTTATAAACCCCTACAATAACTCTATGGAGTTATTTGTTTTTTCCTTAAAAGGTGGGACAGCTAATTTTAGCGGTCAAACAGTAATGGTAAACTCTGGTAAACTTCAAATAGAATCTGTATCAACAAATTATTTCCCTATAGATAAAAACAGTATCCCTAGCACTTGTAACTTTAATCTCAATGGAACAATAAGCTGCTTCCACCCTAACAGTTTGGTTATTGAAGATAATAATATCAAATATCAAACTCAATTAGGTGGCTCTACTCAAGTTGAGAGTAAAATAGATCTAGGTATTATGGGTTCAAGTATAAAATTCTTTGCTGCAACTGAGTTTGAGAGTAATGGCAGCCCAACTAAATATCTAGGCATTAGTAATGACACCTATAAACAGCAGCTATATTGGATTTCTTGTGATTTAAAGCACTCATGTAATCCAAAAAAAATCAAAGTAAAGCCACTAGCAAAAACAATATCAAATTTCCAAATATTAGATAATAAATTATATTTTCTAGTTAATTACAACACCTTAATTACAATAGATATTTTAGATAATTCATATAAAACAAGTGAGCTTAATGTTTATAATGCCTCAGCATTTGTGCTTGACAAGGATGCTAATTTATACGTGATGAATTCTATTGGTAATATCAAAGACAATAAACCTGGAAGTTTTGCTATATCCAAATGCATAGTAAAAAATGGCAAATGCGTCGTGATTTATACTGAGAATAACAATCCACTGCGCTATAGTAGGCTTTTTATGGGGATAGATAATAATTCTATCTATTTATTAGCTAATAAAGATCAAAGTATTCTAACTCTTAGCAGCACTCTTACTCTAGTAGCAATACCTAAGAAGTAACTATCTAGAGCATGGACCCCAAACTCTATGTGAGCAGCAAAATATTTATGTTTGGGGTGACGATACAAGTCGAGACAGTAGTTACCTGTGTCTTACACGTCATCCTACTGTCTTACACGTCATCCCATCGTCT
>CAZJFO010000028.1:16247-20038 GCA_964545465.1 uncultured Neisseria sp. | reverse complement strand
ATTATTAGTAAGCTACTGAGCAATATCTTATTTAAAAATTTATATTTCAATTTATTTACCTTTTTAAATTTAATAATCGATTTTTGTTCCTGCTTGTAAATCAAGACTTTGACTTGTATCTAATTTATCTAGCCATCAGAATAATAGTGCAGCATATTGTACTGACTAATTATTTAATTTTTCATGATTATCCTATTTAAAACTATTTCTTTATCCGCATATAGCTGTATATAATTTTTAACTTCGGCATTATAACAAAATTATATAACATGATTACCTCCGCAAACGGAGGGATAGAAAACCATATGAAAGATAGAATTTTAATAGATGATATAATTGTAAAGATTGATGCCATCAGATGTCCGAAATCTAGTGGTGGGGGTATCATGTATAAATAAAGAAGTTTGCATCTTAGCTATTATATATTTTATAATCCATTTCTCAGTGTTCTTTTTTTAAGCATGAAGTTAGGTCTACCAAGATGAATTATTTTAGATTAATAAGAGAATTACCAAAAGAAAACCACATTCTGTTTATATCGACTTTAATTCAACGCTCTGGTGGAATAGCACTAATTTTCTTATCTTTCTATTTACATAAATCATTAGGTTATCCCTTATCAATCGTCGCAAATATATTATTTACTTATGGACTAGGGCAATTTATCGGAAGCTTAATTGGAGCATTAATCATTAATCATTTAGGTGCTATTAGAACAATAGTTATAACCTATTCTATATCATCCGTAATACTACTAATATTTCCTGCATACCAATCTATTATACCAATAATTGTTTTTACATTTCTATGGTCAATGATGTCAGGCTGTGCCAGTCCAGCTCAATTAGTTGCGGTGAGCTACTTTTGTAACCCAGAACAATTAAAGCCAGCATATACCGTAAATCGTTTAGCTATAAATCTAGGGATGAGTATCGGCCCCTCAATTGGTGGACTCTTGGCACACTTTAACTTTAAAAGTATCTTTTATACTAATGCACTAGCACTCATATTAACTGCAGCTTTTCAATTATATTACTTTCGCAACCATATCTTTAGAAAAAAAGATACCATTTCAATAACCCAACAATCATCAATACTAGCAATAGTAAAAGAATTACAAAGCCCTAAATTAATATTCATATTAACCTTATTTGCATTTGTTGGTATGATTTTTTTTCAGAGCAACTCTACTTTAACAATCTTTTTAGTTGAGCATTTACATATGAATATCTATATTTGTGGCATAATGTTTAATATAAATACTATTTTGATTGCTTTATTCGAACTTCCTTTGAATTTAGTTACTAATAAATTAAAACATACTTATGCATTGATGTTGGGCGCATTTATGATTTGCACAGGTTTTGGAATGATAGCATTTGTTACTAATCTTTGGCAATTAATTATCACTATTGTTATTTGGTCTTTTGGAGAAATGTTATTTTTTCCTTCCATGACTGCATATTTGTCAACTATCGCACCTAAGGACAAACAAGCTTTATACTTGAGTTCTTATACAAGTACAACTTACTTAGTTATGATGCTTGGACCATTTATTGGAACAAAAATATTTGCAACTTATGGACCTAAATATTTATGGTTAAGCTGTTTATTCTTAGGATTAATTTGCACAATATTTTATTATTTTATACCGTCAAAAAGAAATTATTGACTATAAATCGAATTCTAACTTAGATTCAAGAAGTGTTTCCTAATAAGTACTCTACCTACCTATGTAATCAATTGTTACTACTTTACCGCCTTTGATTTCAACCACTGTTGCGGGTTGCCAGTAGGTATAATAAGCATTCATAACAAGCTCTGGGTACCAGTTTTCTCCCAAACTACCATTATAAGCTGCCAAAGCCCTATTCATATCAAAGCCCGAACGCTCCCAATAATAGCGCAGTATAGTGCAGCCATAACGAATATTTGTCTCAATATCAAATAGGCTTTGATTACTAGTACCAATTTGTACTTGCCAAAATGGCATAACTTGCATCATTCCCATTGCACCTTTACTTGATACCGCAGATTTATTAAACTTACTCTCAACCGTAATTAGTGCTAATATAAGTTGCGGATCAAGCCCAGCTCTGGAAGCTTCGTATTGTATAATGGTGAGGTAACGTTTTCTTAAAAACTCATCAGGAACCCATTTTTTAAGCCGATTAGACATATCATTAAGCCAAGCTTTCGCTGCAACTCTAGTATCAAATACTAAATGAGGTTCAATTGGATTTAAAATATCAGATCTAAGACCTGCTTGTACATCAGGTGCCAATAGTGATGCCTGTGAGGCGTATGCAAAATTACAACAAACAAATAAAACACACAGATAACACCTAAGCATTTTAGTAGGCTTTGGCAAAAACCATCCGTTTATTAACAGCTTTTCCAGTAAAAATACATAATCCTAAAGCATTATCACCTTGTTCTAGTGGAACACATCTTGCAGTTACTTTTAATGGCTTAATAAAGGCTTCAATAATCGAATCATCAGCGGCATAACAAGTTACAAAACCACGACTAATGTTATTATCTTCAGTAAAAAACTTATTAAACTCATCTAGTGAATTAACTTCAAAAGTATGACTATCCATAAATACTTGTGCACGATTAAATAGTTTAATCTGAATATCATCAAGAATAGTAATTGCTTGTTCTATGAAAGCTTGTAATCCAATACTTTGTTTATCTTTTGGTGATTTATCACGCCGTGCCATAAATACCGAATTATTTTCAATATCTCTTGGCCCAATTTCAAGACGAATTGGCACGCCTTTTTTAACCCATTGCCAAGTTTTTTCACCACCTCGGATATCACGACTATCTATTTGTACTCTAAGTTCTTGGTGGTGGTAGTAGATATTATTTAAATTCCTCTTAAGTGAATTACAATAATCCATTACTTTTTGCTTTTCTTCCTCATTCTTATAAATAGGTATAATAACAATATGCTGTGGGGCTACTCTTGGTGGTAGTACGAGTCCATCATCATCACTGTGAGTCATAATCAACGCACCAATTAAACGTGTTGTAACTCCCCAAGATGTAGTCCAAGCATGTTCAATAATGCCATCTTGATTAGTAAACTGTATTGCAGCAGCTTTAGAAAAATTTTGCCCCAGAAAGTGTGATGTTCCTGCTTGAACCGCTTTACAATCTTGCATCATAGCTTCGATACAATAAGTATTTACCGCTCCTGGAAACCTTTCAAAAACTGGTTTCTCACCTTTAATTACCGGAATAGCCAAAATTTCATTAGCAAAATCGCTATAAACATTTAGCATTAATAAAGTCTCATCAATTGCTTCATTCGCTGTAGCATGTGCAGTATGACCCTCTTGCCATAAAAACTCTGAGGTACGTAAAAACAACCGCGTACGCATTTCCCAGCGCATTACATTTGCCCATTGGTTAATCAACACGGGTAAATCACGGTATGATTTAATCCATTTAGCATACATAGCACCAATAATAGTCTCACTCGTTGGTCTAATAACTAATGGTTCTTCAAGTATCCCGTCTGGCTTTAACCCACCATTGCCATCATCAATAAGTCTATGATGGGTTACTACTGCACACTCTTTGGCAAATCCATCTACGTGGGATGCTTCTTTTTCTAGATAACTAAGAGGAATTAATAGCGGAAAATAAGCATTGACATGCCCAGTTGCTTTAAAGCGTCTATCCAAATCACTTTGAATTTGTTCCCAAATTGCATACCCCCAAGGTTTAATCACCATACAGCCTCGAACTGGTGAGTTTTCTGACATATCAGCAGCAAT
>CAZJFO010000028.1:0-16237 GCA_964545465.1 uncultured Neisseria sp. | reverse complement strand
AATGACCTGCTGGTACCACTCAGGATAATTCTCTGATCTTTTAGGTGTAATCGCAGTTTTTTCCATTTTTATCCTCTTATGTTTTACTTAGTTCGTTGAAATCCGATTAGAAAGTTACTTTACTCAGATTTTCATAGGTAATATAACCATTTGGCGACCTTGGAGATGAAGCTCTCTTTGTAATACTGATACAGTGTTATTATGTAATAATCTGCTCCATAAGCTCTCATCGACAAATACTAATTTACTAGCAAAAAATACACAATCCGTATAATCTTGTTCAACAAACTCAGATAACTTAATTAGTTCAGCTATTTCATCAATACCATAGCTAAATAAGCCCTCAGACTTAAGATTATGTTCAGTACAAAAAAACCTATAGCGTTCAATTATACCGTGTAAATCCTTACGATACTGTTTCTTAAATATTTCATCATTAGCAAGTGACTCTGAATCAATCTCACCCGATGTTAGAAAAATATAATTCTCAAAGACGTTGGGAAATAATCTACGCACCCAAAGTAATGCATGAAGTCCAGCCCCATAATGCTTTGTCACAAAAAATACTGCAGTTTTTGCCCTTTTATTCTCAATTGGTAGAAATTGAGTATTTTTTAACTGTGGATTATTAAAATGCGTTGCAAATATAGTATCTGCATCTTTTAGTTTTCTACCGACATTACGATAATGTATTCTTACAAGGAAACAAAAAGATACTACGCACGTAGTAATCACAACTGTCAACCACCCACCTTCAGTAAATTTTTCTAAAGTAGTTACTACCAAAATACTAGCACATACTATAAAACCAATTGATGACATAATTAATTTGCGCCACCATTCAGGTTTTATCTTACGACTTTTAATCCAATATACCGATAACCCGAGTAAAGACATAGAAAAGGTGAGAAATACATTGATACTGTATAATATTACCAAAGTTGATACTTGACCCCGTGCCCATAATAGAATTATTATGGCAGCTACACCAGAAATCAAAATTCCATTTTGAGTAACTAGGCGGTTGGATAACTCTCTAAATTGACGCGGCAACCATTTATCTACTGCCATATTTGCCATAACGGCAGGACAACCTAAAAATCCAGTATTGGCTCCAACAAATAATAATGTAGCTTCAAAAAACAATAGTACTGGCAACCAAAACCCACTTAAATGAGTTTCATTAATAATCTTATCAAATACTACAGCATTTAGGGTTTGCCCTTCAACTGGCGTTGTATGCCAAATAAGATATAAAAGAATAATCCCACCAGCGGTAAACGATAACGATACTGCCATATATAACATAGTTAACTTACCAGTGCGTACTCTTGGCTCTGCAAGCATATTTACATTATTGGATACTGCCTCAAGTCCGGTATAAGTACCACCACCTAAAGAGTAAGCACGCAGTAAAATCGCAATCGTTGCAAATAGCCCAATATTATGCGACATATCTTTAGCTTCCCTAGCCGCCTCTGGCAATACCGAAAATATAGCTGAATGGTGCGAAAACAAACCTATCGAAATGATTGCTATATGTGTAATTAAAAAACCCAAAAACAACGGAATTAGTACTCTAATAGACTCCTTCATTCCTCGAAGATTAAGGACAATCAAGATAATTATCATTAAAATCTCAATCTCAACTTTATTATGTGAATATTTTTCTGGTACTAGACTAAATATCGCATCAATAGCACTCGCTGTTGACACAGCAATCGTCAATATATAATCAACAATTAAAGCTGAACCAGAAATAACTCCAGCACGAGGACCAAGCAAGTGAGTTGCTACCTTGTACCCCCCACCACCATTAGGAAATAATTCAATCACTTGGTTGTACGATAAAGAGATTAGAAAGACCGTAAGAGCTGTAGCTAATGCTAGGTATATTGATATATTGGTATGAGTACCAAGAGCAAGAAACGCTTGTTCGGGACCATAAGCAGATGATGACAACCCATCAGCACCTAAACCAACCCAAGCAATAATAGCAACTAGTGCAATATGGTCTTTTATATGAGGATTTAGAGCATTCAGTGGCTTACCAACTAGTAACTGTTTTATAATAAAAAAAAATTTATTCATTGTTCTATTTAACCATATACACATTAAAGTAGAATTATACCATGAGTTTATTTGCAATAGGCTATAATTAACCAAGTTTAGAATGACTTATATGCAAATCATACTGACCATAGTATATAGCTATCTCTCAGCTAGCACATTACCCGTAAACTTCCTTTATGACTCATACTTCCTATAAAACTATTAGCCATCATCTCATTCTTATTGCTACTTGCTTGGGGTTACCATACCCGAATTCAAGTATGAAATGCAAGAAAAAATATATGCATTAACAGTATTAAGTGCTATAATAAAAGCAGTTAAAACAAGACCCAGAGTTCAAACACTAAATACTACCCCATAAATAATAGATTGCGAGAAATTTTAGGGTTAAAAACCTCAAAAGAGAATTTGCCTCAGGAGTTACAGAAATGTTGCTCTTGAACTCTGCCAGCGAGATAACAGATTTAGTTTATTTTTAGGAGATTCATCATGAATGGTTTCAAATATAAACATAAATGGTTGCAAGATACAAAAAATAGCAATATTAAACTAATTGGATTATTTTGTGTATTTTTTAGCTTAACAACATGTAATAGTGGTAACACTACTGCCACGACAACCCCTAAAGAATCTCCATCAATTACGTCATTTTCATTAAGAGATCCCAATAGTAGCTTTGCGAATAAGGGCTTGATTAAGAATGAAAGTATAGTGGTAGCAATGCCATTTAGGACTAATGTAAAATCATTAGTAGCGACATTTAAAACCAGAGGGGAAAGTGTTAGTGTCTATGTAGAAGGTAAGCTTCAAAAAAGTGAAGAAACCTTTGATGACTTTACAAACACATTAAAATATGAAGTTAAATCAGCAAATGGACAAGTAGCTACTTATGTTGTAACTGTTACAAAAGCAGCATTTAGTGCATATTACCCTGATGGTTGTAAGTTGAATAATGAAAGTGCTAATGAAAGTGGCACTTGTGAATGTATACAAGATACAACAACAGGTTCGGTCTGGATATTAGCAAAAATTAATACTAAATTTGAGGAAACATATCCAAACTGTCCTCAGTTAACCGGATTTGATGAATGGAACGCTAAGCCACACTGTGGATTAACTGGGGGATGGCATTTACCTAAAGCAGTAAATGGATTTGAAGGTCTCTTAAGTGAAAGTAACCCTCGGGGAGATTGGAGTCATCTGTATGATATAGCAACATCTGGAAGTGTGCCCCCAGGAAGAGAATATCGCCCAAGAGAGGACTTATCAGTATGGATGAATAATAATGGCTTCCAGTACATTGCTAGCCACGCTTTTTACTTAACTGAGCAGTACTTATATAATCGCTATGAAGCGTGGGTTTTGAATATAGGTAGTGGCACCCCAGCACTCAGCAACATCAAGTTACCAGGTGATACTAGTAGATATTTTGATATACTACTACTACGTGCCGAAGAATTAAACCCACCAGCAATTATATCATTTTCATTAAGAGACCCCAATGGTGGTTTTGTGAATAAAGGTGTAATTGTAGGTGAAAGCATAGTGGTGACAATGCCATTTAGGACTAATCTAGAATCATTATTAGTAGCGGAATTTAAAACAACTGGGGAAAGCGTCATTGTATATGTAAGAAATGATTCTCAAATAAGTGAACAAACGCTGAACCTCTTTAAAGATACAGTAAAGTATGAAGTTAAATCACATGGACGCGTGGCTACTTATGTGGTAACTGTTACAAAAGCAGCATTTAGTGCATATTACCCTGATGGTTGTAAGTTGAATAATGAAAGTGCTAATGAAAGTGGCACTTGTGAATGTATACAAGATACAACAACAGGTTCGGTCTGGATATTAGCAAAAATTAATACTAAATTTGAGGAAACATATCCAAACTGTCCTCAGTTAACCGGATTTGATGAATGGAACGCTAAGCCACACTGTGGATTAACTGGGGGATGGCATTTACCTAAAGCAGTAAATGGATTTGAAGGTCTCTTAAGTGAAATAAACCCTGGGGGAGACTGGAGTCATCTGTATGATATAGCAACATCTGGAAGTGCACCTCCAGGAAGAGAGTATAGCCCAAAAGAAGACTTATCCGTATGGATGAATAATAATGGTTTCCAGAACATTGCAGGACAACTATGGTATTTGGGTTCGATAGAGAATCAAAAATGCCTGGCTGTGATTAACCCTGTAACTGCAACCTCCATACCGATGGAAACGCCGATCTTATTCTCAGGCGAGGCTCGTGACTATTATCAGTCAATTTTAATAAATGACATAATGCGGATCCAAGACCTAAAGCCAAAGGAATAAAAGATTGTATCGCATGCACTAATGCATAACATGTTACGGTGAGAAATGGTTCGAGATGATGGAGCTTGTGCAATTAGCTCGATGATGGTAACAAATATATAATTCTGGTATTTATTTGAGTCTGTAAGGGATTTTGTGTTAGCAGCAACAGTGCTTGGGTAAGTTTTTTGTAAATTATTTTGACTAGCTATTCCTAAGTCTGATACAATAACTAGTTAGTTAAAAATTTATTTAAAAATTATAGGAATCAATATGCCTGAAATTAAAGTAAGAGAAGCAGAATATTTTGATGTAGCATTACGTCGCTTCAAAAAATCTGTAGAAAAAGCTGGTACTTTGACAGAACTTCGTTCACGTGAAGCTTATGAAAAGCCAACCACTGAAAGAAAAAGAAAAATGTCAGCTGCTGTTAAGCGTCTACACAAAAAAATTCGCTCTCAAATCCTTCCACAAAGAAGCAGATAATAAAAAAGGCTACGTTTCAGTAGCCTTTTTTATTAAACACCACCATGCTATATATTTGCGCTACCCCAATTGGTAATCTATCTGATATAAGTATTCGTGCTATCGAGATCTTATCACATTCAGATATTATACTATGTGAAGACACACGAACTAGCCGTTATCTACTTGACAAACACAATATAACATACAAAAAATTAGTAGCTCTTCACGAACATAACGAAAACGAAATTGCAGAAAAAGTAGTATCGTGGCTTAAGGATGGGCTTACTATTACTCAAATCAGTGATGCAGGAACACCAGGCATATCTGACCCTGGGAGCCGCTTGTGCAATTATGTCAAAGAGCATGGATTTAAAATATCCCCCATCCCTGGTGCTTGTGCCTTTATTAGTCTATTATCGGTATCTGGAATAAATACCCCTAGTTTATTCTATGGATTTTTACCCAACAAAAAAACCGCAAGAATTAAAATACTAAACAATTGGCAAAGAGTTGATTATGCAGTTTGCATCTACGAAGCACCACATAGGATTATCGAATGTATAACAGATATAGTTGACAATTTAGGTGAAAGTCGTAATTTAATTATGGGACGCGAGTTAACCAAACAATTTGAAACTATTCATAAGACAACTGCTAAAGAATTATTAGATTTTATTTTATCTGATAGTAACCAGCAAAAGGGTGAGTTTGTAATTATAATTGAACCTAAAATAATAGTTAATAATATACTCACCATAGAACAACTAAACACCCTAAAATTACTCCTAACTGAATTACCCCCCAAAAAAGCAGTAAACCTCACGCATAAGCTAATAGGCGGCAATAAAGACCTGCTCTATAATTACACCTTAGAGAATAAATCACAAAATTAGGGGCACTGGTATGGATTTAAGCCTATGCTAATATAACCGAACTGTTGTTACCTCTACCCCATCAGATGCGTCACCCCAAACCAAAACATGATGCTGTTTCGCAGAGAGTTTGGGATCTAAGCTCTTGTGCTAATTAGATTCTACTTTAGCTGTTTTTGTAACGCTTCCAAATAACTCGCCTGATGCTTAGCAAAATCAGTGTCACTAACACCTTGATAAAGATTTATCGTTAGATTAGTCTTATTTCCAACAGCTTCAAGTTTTACTGTATATTTAGCATTTGGCATTTTTATTTGGTTCTTATTGCCCCCAAATAAATTACTTAAAAACCCTGGATCTGGATTATTTACTTCAGATTGTAATGAATATACATCATATTGCCCAAGGGTTCGATTTTTAGTTAGCACCCCTAATCCTGATCGCTCAAGGGCAGCGCCAGTTCTCCACCAAGCACGATCAAAACTATCATTAATCACCAAAGTTGTACCTACTAAATAAGCTGCATCGGTAGCTGACTCTTGAAATGTAGGTACAGCAGCAACTTGCTTAGATTTGGGAGTATATCCCGAAAATTCCATAAACTGCATTAAAAACCCAAGCTCTAATGTTGGGTCTGGCTGTACTGGAATCCACTTTGTTGCCTGAGAATCTGATGGCTGCACTCTTATATTTTCATTTAAATTAGTTACACAACTTGGATAAACCTCATTCATTTGATAATCAGATACAAAAATCTGAGTATCACTCTCATTTTGCCACAAAGTTATCCGATACATATACCGAGAGCCTAAGGAGTATGTTCCACCAATTCCAACCCAATCAAAAAACTTGCGCACCCCAGTCTCTGGAACACTAGTGTCTCTAGTTGACCAATTAGTTTGTATCAAACCAATATTTTGGTTTTGGATTTCCGTACTAAGCCCTTGTTGGTTTATAAAAGCCTGCATCATCGGCCATACTTGATCAACTGATTTTCCTTTTATTAACAACCAGCGCTGAGAACCTGCTTGAACTATTTGCATATCTTTTATATTATTAAGAATATATCCATCTTGTTTAACATCTAACATTTTATAGTTAGAGTTAGTCTCCGGTGAAACCAGCCCTGGAGGCACCACCAAATTATCAGAACCTCTTGAGCTTGATGCTCTATAACCACCCTGAGAGTCAAAGTTAGAAGTAGAACAAGCTACTATTATTAAAGGTAATATCCCATACTTAAATTTTTTTATATTAATTAACATTATTCTCTTCGCGTATTATTAAATTTAGATATGGCTTAATTTTATCCTGATATTCTTTACTTAATGTTGTAAGTGGTAACCTTAAAACTGGAGTACTAATAATACCTCGTTCAAACACTGCCCATTTTATCGGGATGGGATTAGACTCAATAAACATTAAATCCCTTAACTCCAATATATGATTATTAACAGCTATCGCATCACTATTTTTACCATTTAACGCGTAATTACATAATCTACTAAACAATTTCGGAATTACATTACTAACTACTGATATTACCCCATCACCACCACAAAGCATAAATGCCATTGCTGTTGCATCATCTCCAGTAAACAACATAAACTCTTTAGGCCTATGTTTCACCATATAACAGCAACGAGAAATATCACCAGTTGCATCTTTTAGTCCTACTATATTACTAAAATCATTAGCTAATCTTAATATAGTTGAATCTTGTATATTGGAGCTGGTACGACCTGGTACATTGTATAAGATAATCGGAACCTTACTTAGTTTTGCTATAATTGCAATATGTAAATACATACCTTCTTGGGTGGGTCTTATATAAGCTGGAGTTGAGACTAAAATATAGTCAACACCAGCAATATTATTAACTAATTCGACAAATTTGCCCGCTGAATTGGTGCATGGAAAACCAATACCAACTATTATTTTTATCCGTTTATTAACGGTATTTATAGCATATCTTACGACCAGAAGCTTTTCTTCATCGTCTAGCAGTAATGCTTCTCCGGTTGAACCAATTACTACAAGCCCCATAACACCTGATGCAATTTGGTACTCAATTAATCTACCAAAACCATCAAAATCAATCGAACCGTCATCTTTAAATGGCGTAACTATAGCAGTTATCGCACCTCTTAACATATTACACTTTCAAAAAAACAACTACATAATTATATCATTTTTTACAACCCATGAAACTCACATCGAGAATAAATTTACTTTTTTTCTTTACGGGAATTTTTATTATTTTTGATATTGCGACTCTTTGGAACCTGATTACGCAGAACCTTGTTACCACCAGTAAATAAATGAATATTTTGAATTGAAATTTGTGGGTCGAATAAATCTCCTTTTGCACTAACTGGAATAACTACCGACTTAATTTCTTGTTTATTTGGTGGTAAATTACTTTTAATAGTCAAAATATAATCAAGCTGTGTATTAACAAAATCAATTATTCCGCTGCCACTAGCGATCAAATATGGAGAATAAAAAACAACATTTCCTAGCTTACTAATACCATCGATAAAATTAAATTGGGCATTTAATTTTTGAAATATTGTAGATTTATTAATATCCAAGGCATGAGATGCCGCGAAGATATTAAAATCCACCCCCTGAAATGCTCCATCATTAGCATCAATTGTAATTGTACCATTCAGGTTCTTATGTAAATCAACGTAAGATTTTGCATGACTTGTTATAGCATCAATTTTTAGATTAGCTTTACCAATAATAGCTCCAACATCAAATAAATCTTGGAACATTTTTTTTAGATCCAAGTTATTAATTATTTGTTTTGTTGAAATAGTATATCCTGAGCTTTCCTTAGATATCTTAGCACTTCCAAACAATGATCCATCATAAATATTAGCATGTAATTTAGCAATATTTAGCACATTATCTTGTAATTTAAATTCTGTATTTACGTCATTTACATGTACTCTATCCAAAGAAAAACTCCCAATATTAAGTTTTCCAGCAATATTAAGTAATGAAAACCAAGCAAATGGTAATAAAGAATCATCATAATAAAATGGTAATAGTTTACTATTAGCTACATTAAGTGGTGATAAATCAAGATTATCAACTGCACCATTTATTAAAATATTGGGTTTGTCATTACTATTATCAACACCTATCTGCAGCTTTAAAGGTGCCGCGTTTAAAACACCCGAAGCATTTACATTGAATAAATATTTTTTAAAATCATATTGGCACATCCCAGACAAGACTGCATGAAATTTGTTATCCGCCATACCTGGTCTGTTATAATTTAAATCATTATGACAATCTGTGCTTATTATAGTTGTAGAGTTTATTTTTAATTGTTTTAATGTCGAATCCAGTTTTATTTTATTTTGCTGCTTATTCATCAAATAACTTATATGCCCTTCGCCTAAAGAGTAGTTTTTATAATTTGGCATACTTAAATTACTTAAATTAAGACTAACAGACTGATTCATAAATAAATTATTAAAGCTTAGGTTAAGGGTATTAAAGCTAGCATTATCTAGAGAAAAAACTGTTTTTGCAATACTAAATTTACCTTTATGGTTATTCACAGCAAGCTCTCCAGATAAATTATCTAAGATTAATTGCTTTTCCAAAACGTGGTAACTCGTGTCAGCACTAAAATTCATTTGCATATTACTATTGTAGACATTAACCTTAAATTTTCTAAGTTTAATTACATCACTACTAATTGCATCCATAACTCCAGTAGAAGTTACAAAAGTAGCACTCTCACCTGTCTCAAACCCTAGCTTATAAACGGTTCCTGAATGTGTATTTTGTACAGTAAATAAGCCATCCTTTATCGGATATGGGGCGTTTTTATCATTTGAATTTATTCCAAAGATACTAAAATTATCCAACCGACTAAACGCTGAACTTCCTGAGCTTGAAATTGTCAACAATTTACTAATACCATATTGACGAATATTATTCTCATTTATATTTACATCATTTAGATTTAAACGTTTAATTTTATATCGTGCAAATACTAAATCAATCCAAGACAGCTGGCAGTTAGCAGTTTTTATATGCATAAGCTCACTATTATTATTAGTTGCAACATCCAAATTACTAACTTCCAAACTTAAACCATGCCAAAATTGTGGGATAATTGTACCGTTTACCTCAAGGTGATAATTATTATTATCAAATTCTGTATAAAGCATTTGTTTGACTTGATCTTCATCAAATAAATAAAAAAAGAAGAACATTGGGCAGGCAATAAATACCATTATCAGCACAACTGAAATCCAATATAAAAGACGTATTCTAAATTTATTTAGACGAAAGATTTGTTTTCTCATTCTACAGTTTTATCTTTAAATATTTTTTTATAGTTATTGTTTAATTTAATAATTTGCTCTTTTAAAGAGTTAACATCATTATTATTATCGATAATGTCATCACATAGCATTAATTGTAATGATTGCGGTATTTGTGCATGTAAAATTTTTCTAATCTCTTGTTCAGTTATACCACTGCGATTAATTACTCGTTTAATCAAAATATCTTCTTTGCAATCAACAAAAATGCTTCTTTGAATAAGATTAATATATTTTGTAGATTTAAACAATAAAGGTACGACTACAATCAGATAACTCTGAGATGACTTTTGCACCTGATTTTGTACTTCCGCAAAAATAAGAGGATACAAAATATTCTCTAATTTATACCTACTAGATAAATCATTAAAAACCAACTCTCTCATTAGAGGTCTATTAAGTTCACCACTATCTTTAATAAATTCATTACCAAAATTACCTTGTATTTGCTTAATTGCAAGACCATTAGCTGATGTAATTTGGTGAGCAATAACATCAGTATCAATTATATCAACCCCAATATCTCTAAAAATATTGGTAGCCAATGATTTACCACTACCAATTAGCCCTGTCAAACCAACTATATATTTCACTAATTAGGTAATTCTAAAAAAGCATTTAACCATATCAAATTCTTAAATGAATGTGTTAAAAAAATAAATAATATCGATGCCAAACCCAAAAATGGCCCAAAAGGAATATGGTGTTGTAATGCATTATCAATATTTCTACTAATTTTCATCTTATCAATAATTAGAATAATCACAAAATACATTATCCCTAAAACAGATGCCATAAAAGTCACAGGAATAAGAGCTTGATAACCATTCCATGCCAAAATAGCGGATAAAAATTTAAAATCACCATAGCCCATACCATCTCTTTTGGTAATTAACTTAAAGATCCAATAAATTGACCAAAGCACAAGATACCCAAGCATAGCTCCGATTACTGAGTTTTCTAAACTACCTGAGAATATACCATGAAGATTAAATAACAAACCAAGCCATAATAGTGGTAGTGTTAATTCATCAGGTAAAATAAAATTATCATAATCAATAAAAACCAAACATAATACAAATGAAAGGTATACTAGTAGCCCTAGCAACAAAACGCCACTAAAATAATGTCCAGTAATAACAAAAAAACCACCAGTTAGTAGTTCCACCAATGGGTATCGTTTGGATATTTTAGCCTTACAAAAAAAGCATTGCCCTCTAAGAATCAAAAAACCAATAAGAGGTATATTCGCCCATTCTGGAATTTTTTTCAAACAACGTATACAATGTGACCGTGGATACATCAAGTTAAATACCACTTTCAATGGTTCACTGCCAGACAATACAGCACAATCATTGTCCCATTTATGCTGTAGCATAATAGGTAAGCGATAAATTACTACATTTAAAAAACTACCTACGACTATACCTAAAATAAACAATATTATAGCAAATATTAGAGGCGGCAAAACTTCTATATTAGATATCACTTAAAGACTTACTCCCATTATTTTACACTAATTTTAACACGTTCTACCCAATAAGGGCCAGTACTTATTACTTCAAAAATAATATTCTTAATCTTAAAACACACCCCTACATTCGGAATAGTATTTAATATCTTTAAGACTAAGCCATTTACTGTTAAGGTCGAACCAGTTAGAGGAAGTTCTAAATTATAAAGCTCATTTAACTCTCGAATAAGCATTGCTCCATCAACTATTAGTTGATTAAATTCATTTTGTACTACCAAACGCCTTGTTTGTGGAGCCTCGGTTGTAAAATCACCAAAAATCATTTCAAACATATCTTCAAGACATGCAATACCTAGTATATCACCATATTCATTAATTACTACAAAAATCCGACTTTTTAGCTTTTGAGCTCGTTGAATTTGTTTCATTATTGGCATAAAATCGTTGACGAAATTAATAGGTCTTACAATCTGGCGCAAACTATTTTCATCAATTTCGTCAAGCGATAAAATATTCTTTACATGAATAAAACCTATTATATTATCGATTTTTTTGTCATAAACAATAATCTGGGTATGGTGAGTTGTCATAATCTTTTTTGCTACAACATCCATATCACCAGATATATCAATTGACTCAACCATTCGTAACGGTATTAAAACCTCTTTAACAGTTATCGCCTGCATATCAATAGAATTCAATAAAATGGAACGATGCTGACCCGTAAAAGGAGAATTTTTATCTGAGATAATTGATTTTAACTCTTCGGCTGTAGTTGTATCGGTAGCACTAATATTAAAAAACCTAGTAACTCCACCTATCAAACCATCTATAAACCAAACAATAGGCTTACATCCACAAAATAAATAATATAATGGAATCGATATAAAACTAAGAGTTTTTAGAGGGGACTTGGAAGCAATTATTTTAGGCAGTGCTTCAGAAAAAATAATAATAAAAAACGCAATAAATATAGTAGTTAGTGGTAGAATTATATTATTATTAAATCCATGCAGTAGTTCTGTAACTATTACAGTACTTAAAGTAGTAAATACCGCATTAAATAAGCTATTACCAAATAAACTAAAAATAAGCACACTATTTAATTGCTGTTTTAATAAATACGCATATTTTGCCCAACGATATTTATCTTGCATAAGTTTTAATTTATGTTCTGAAATTGCAACAGTTGCCGTCTCCAAAAAAGAAAATAAACTAGCACAAATAAGAATAAATAGTATTATAACCAAGCTAAACACTAGGGAGTCGAAAATCATAATATACCTATTAAAAAGTGATAAACCCTCAGTTATAAACTTATATACTGGGGGCTTAGTTTCTAAATATAACTTTGGAACAATATTAGAATGTATGAGTAAAACCAATTGCTGTTGATGCTTGATCAAAGAACGCTTGATTGTTGCCACTAACTGTTGTACCAGCTGTACTACAAGATGTACCACAATAGCTAACATTTTGTAGCGTACTTCCATACCATATTTCACCAGCATTGATAAACACGATAGTTTTTGGAGTAATGTTCCAATCCAATTCGGCAACTAATTGTTGATAACCAGAATTAGCTATTTGATTAGCCGAGCCTGTTGTTACGCTCCACACATCACCGCCATACATCATGTTATTACCATACACATAACCAAGTTTTGGGGTCCAAGGCCCAAGGTGCCAGCCAAGTGAAGCGGCAAGCTCTTGAGTTTGATATTGACTAGTATTTAGACCTTGCACATTATATCCTGGATTAGTAATATAATTATCAAAAGAGCCACCCGAGTTAGCCCATCCAAACCATCCTTGACCGCTAGATACTTGCAATCCACCACTAACAACCAAACCATCTGGATCTTCATAACTTAATTCTAACCTATTAATATAGGCATTTTGGTAAGCAGATTGACTACCTGCAGGTTCTACAATACCACTACCAGTTGAATAAGAACCAACTTGTTCAGTAATCATAGTACCTAATTTAACTGATATATTATTGTGTGCCCATGTTATACCAGCGCTAGTGATTCCCGAAGAGTAGTTACCATTGAGACCTCCCCCAAAGTTATTCGATCCATTAACACCTGAGACACCAATTATACCATTTGATTGAAAAGAATACTCCGCTACAAAACTAAACCCATTCCAACTACTAGAATCATAACGAATTGAAGTTGGTAACAATCTACTAGAACGAGACCATACACCCAAACCATCTACCCCATTATTGTAGTTAAAAGTATCGATTGCTCCCATAGAAGAACGCATATAGTTTGATAGATTACCTATTCGAAACCTACCCCAAGCACCATTTAACCCAAGATATGACTCAGATGATGCTAATGTATTTATTTCACTAATAACATGTCCATTATTAGCTGATGCAGCACCACCATTTGGATTTGGCACTATTGCACCTGATGCCGTTGTAATATAATAAGACTGACCAGATGTAATATCAAGAAATTGCTCTACTTGCCATATCGCAGAAGTTTCACCATAAACTTGATCGCTACCACGAATACCAAAATAAGAACCAAAATCCTGTACACTTAGAGCCCTTGGGATTGTAGTATTTTGAAACTGATCATTTTCTACACCAGCTGCAACTCTACCATACAGATTAACATCCGCAAATAATGCACTTGATGATGAGGCAAGAAGAAAAGTAATTAATTTTTTTCGCATATAGTTACCTTTACAAAGGGAGGTTTTATGATAATTTATAAAATATCAATATATTATTTAACTTACCGCCTTTCACCATCTATAACATAGCTGCTAAAAACTTGTTTATATACAATTAGGTTTTTTTGCGTAGAAACTAAGAAATATTTCAAAGTAAATAACAAGATATTAACCTCAGTATATCAGGTTTTTAAAAATGAAACCTCCTAAGAAATTACCCGTAACTTCTAAAATAGTAACTATTCTAATCCATTAGACGCTTGTATTAATGCAGTTAACTGTCGCACCTCACCTTCTAAACCTTTAAGCTAAAGTGTTGCACTTTCTAAAATGCTAAACCATTTTTTACGATAGCCTTTAATCTCACACTTTAATAAACCAACAGCTCCAGAAACCTTAGCTGATGATACATCTTTATCAACTTTTAGCAATATCCCACCCTTAGTTCCGTTGCAAAGCGTAATTTAAACTGCTCTTTTAAGGGGGTATTCTCAGATAATAGTTCCTGTAATATTGAATGGCATGTTTATTTACTAATTTTAAATATTTTTGATAGGGATAATTTTAGCATAATAATTAAAAACGGGGTAAATATTGATTGTATTTACCCCCTTAATAGTTATAACATTTGTCTTATTATAAGGGTGCATTATAGTAAGAGTTCCCAAAGTAAGAGATAAATCTTTCATACGATTATGCCTCATATACTCCTACGCTTTTCGTTCGACTATTGGGCGTCCAATCCAATACTAAGTTACCCAAGCGTAGTAGCCTACTATGTGGCTTCTGTTCGTCACAACTCACGTTATAGCTTACTTCAGATTCTATCTTAGGATAAAGACCACATTGCACGTACTCACAACTCCCATCGACTTACTTGTAGCAGACTTTTATCACCTAGATCAACGAATCACTCCGGCTTTGAATGAACACCCCAGCCATATAGATGCTCATCCTTGAAAGAAGCAGTGGTACTAGAAAGCACGCCTGGGTAAAGGTAAAAACCCACCGAGCGGCTTAGATTAACTGGATTACCACAAAAATTATCATCATAATTACAAAGCCGATTCGCAGAAAACCATGCATATGATTGAATACCTTGAAAATTAAAACCTTGTCTAATAAACCATTTAATATTTGCTTGATTTTTATTTAACTTCTGTTTTAGATAACCTGATATTGTCTGAAACTGTTCTGGTGATGGCAATCCCCACCCACTACTAAATCCACATTTATTAGCACTATTTAACTCATCAGGATATTTAGCATTCAAATTATTGTAAGATTGCAATGTTTTATTTAGGTCTCTAGTCCAAACATCACCTGTTTCTATATCTTGCAAACAATCGCAAGGTACATTTTTAGCATCAGATGTCAATTCACAATCTATTGGGTAACTAGTAAATTTTTTTTCATCATCCGCTTCCTCGTGATGAACAGCCCAGCCATATAGATGCTTACCCTTGTAAGAAGGATCGGTATTAGAAAGCACGCCTAGGTTAAGGTCAAAACCCACCGAGCGGCCTTGTGAACCCACATCTAGCGTACAAAAAATATCACCATAACTACAAAGCCGATTCGCAGAAAACCATGCATCTAATGGAATATCTTCAAAATTAAAACCTTGTCTAATAAACCAATCCTTATTTGTTTTTGTATTTTTGTATTTCAGATAATATGACATTATCTGAAACTCTTCTGGTGATGGCAAGTCCCACCCACGATTAAATCCACATTTACTCTCAATATCTAATTTTGTACCATAGTAACTATTCAAGTCATTGTAAGATTTCCATTCTTGAGTTGTGTCTTTAGTCCAAATGTCACCTGTACTTATATCTTTCAAGCAATCACAAGGTACATTCTCATTCTCTTCACAACCTTCGGGGTATTGGGTGAACTGTTTCTGATTACTGTCAACAATATTTATTGTGGGATTATCCTTTTTATCACCGAGCTGAATAGAACCCTTATTACCAACTTTTCCATATCCGTAGTTGATG
>CAZJFO010000027.1:2585-20420 GCA_964545465.1 uncultured Neisseria sp. | reverse complement strand
CACGCCCCACTCCCTTTCTTGCTTGAACAAGAAAGGGAGCAAAGAATTCAAGCCCCAACAAGATTTTTAACGGCTTTTATTTATTAATTTAGCTAAAACCTTTAAAACTCGCTAACGCTCAAACAATAAAGGTTTTTTAACGCTAAATTAATAACTAAAATCCTAAATCTTTAATGGGCAATATATCAACACCATATTCATATAAATCACTATATCAATTCTACTTCAATAAGTCAAAAAAGTAAGAGCATGGATACCAGCCTGCGCTGGTATGACGAGCAAGTGCAATTCTCTCACCTCATCAAATGCAAATACAAGACTTCGGTCATCATAGGCATAAACTAGTCACTGCCTCTATGTTACTCCGTCATCCCAGACATAAACTACTTGCTGTCTCAATTTTACTCCGTCATACCAGCGTAGGCTGGTATCCATGCTCTCACTTGACCAGTTAATAATTTTTGCATTAGTGATTTTTTCTGTATTTTTAGCTCTGCTAATACTTCATTTTGTTTAGTGATTTCATCATCAATAGTCGTTAAAAAGCCCGCTATTTTATTTTGCTCTTTCAAATTAGGAATATTTATCAATAGCCTCCTAATATCATCTCCATTCACAGACTCAAACGTAGACCCTTGTGAAACGCGTTCCCATTTATTTTCATAATATACTAGAAAATGGAATAAAAATGAATTATTAACCGCGTCTAATGGTTTGATTACACAAATACCACGCCCAATACATGCCTCGTGTAAAGAATATAAAATGCTTCCAACTGGAGCCCTTACACTCATAAGAATATCAGATGGGTAACATTTTTTTGTGATTTCTGTAGTATATAATCTTGGTTTTGTAAACCTTTGGACGCAATCTGCATTACCTTGAATTAAAGGGATTCCTTTAAACTCCAAATTATAAGCCTCTGAAGATGGCGATTGCCCCATAATTACCTGAGTAACATCCCCCTATTTTTTCTCCTCCCATGCTGGATACTCACTACCATCATCATCTTTGAAGCGGATTTTTTGGCTGAATATTTGTTGCATTACGCCTTTTTTGAATTGTTGTTTTTGTTGAATTAATTCCTCTTGTTTTGCAATAGCATCATCCCAAGCGGATAATATCTCAACAATTTTTTCTTGTTCTTTTTGAGAAGGTTCTATAAAAAGAAAATCTATTAACCAAGTTACTTTTAAACTAGGTTGAGCTTGATTCATCATTACTTGCTTTAATTGTTTAAAAAATAATTTTGATCTTGTCCAATAAAATAAAAAAGTACTGTTTATATTTTCATTTGGTCGAAAAGCTATTAAGTTTTGAGCAATCGTACCTTCTGAATCTTTTAATATTGCACTTGCACCCGCATATTCACCAACAGTTGAAATTAGTACATCTCCTTTTTGTGGGTGATCTCTAAAACAGCTTATATACGTATCATTTTCTACATACTTTGAGATTTTTGTATAATCTGGATATTTAATAGAGAAGCTAATTGCATTTGTCTCTATTAATGCAATACCGTTACCTGAATTATTATATGGTGGAGTTTTTCCTCGATTATCTATTATTTTATTGAGTACTTGATTAATTTTCACCACTTCCCAATCCTCAGGAATAACACCCACTGACGTTTGTTTATATCCTTGTGGTACTTGCTTAGTCATTCTTTTTAACTTTCAACTTTGGGGACTCATTTTCTTGGGGTAATCTATTAGTTTTACGTTCCAACTTTTTTATATCTTCTGATGCTGGTAGATTCTCGGGCTTTATGCCACGCTCAACTAAAAGACCTCGAACGCTTGTGTTATTCTCAATATGCTCATCGGTGATTTTAGTTTCGCCTTGAAGGTTTTTTTGTTTGACATTGTGATTGGTTATTTCAGTTGCTAGATTTTTAGCAGTGATTGTAACTGTTGGTAGAAAATCAGCTAATGCTCTATTTTTAGGTACATTAAGCTTTGATTTCATATTAGATGTATTAAATCCACCAAACAATGCACCATCACCTTTGGATCTAATTCTACCAAAGCCTTTATCATCAACTCCACGCTGATATATATTTTCTGAAAGCTCGGTTTCTGAGGCTATTAATTTAGCACGAGCGTCTAATCGCTCTTCTACATCATTTTGTTGATCTAATAACTCTTGTCGTCTTGTTTGAATTGCAAAATATGTTTGACCATTGGCAATTATTGGTTTTGACGAGTCACCGTTTTGCACAATTAGATAACAAGCGTATCTTGACAAAATTACATTGTCTATTTCTCTTTGCCCACCTTTTCCAATTTGGATCATTTCGTTGACATCAACGAAATGATCAGAGGCATTGTTATTGCTAAGATTACATGCTGATTTTGCTTTCTCAATAACCTTTATAAAATTTCTATAATCAGTATAATCTAAAACCTTTGCTAATGCCCTAGCATACCAAAATTCATTACCATCGTTATCAATTTGTTTGATACTCTCAAACGTATCATGTGCTAATTTCTCTATATTGTTTGCCATATTGTTATCCCCTTTATTAACGAATTGAAACTTGCTACAACCCAAGCTCAGATAAAAATTTATTCATCTTGGTTTTAATTTCCAATAGCTCAAGCTCCAGTCTTGCTATATTAGTCTTTGTAGCTTCCAAATCAATTTGCTCTTCTTCTTCAAAAGTATCTACATAACGTGGGATATTTAAATTATATTCATTACTCTTAACTTCTTCAACAGTAGCTAGATGTGCGTACTTCTCAACCTCTTGGCGATTATTATAAGTAAATATAATTTTAGTAATCTGAGCATCATTGAGGTTATTTTGATTTTTACCTTTTTCAAATTCATTACTCGCATCAATAAACAAAATATCACTATTCTGGCGATTTTTCTTGAATACTAAAATACAAGCCGGAATACCTGTTCCAAAAAATAAATTTGCCGGTAAGCCAATCACCGCATCTAATAGATTCTCGTCAATTAGTTTTTGTCTGATTTTACCTTCGCTTGAACCCCTAAATAAAACCCCGTGAGGTAGAACTACTGCCATACGCCCATTTTCATTTAGACTTTGTATCATATGAATAACAAAAGCATAATCACCCTTACTCTTTGGAGGTATTACATAATTTCTAAAACGCTTAAATGTATCATTCGGGGCTTCATCAGCGCCCCATTTATCAAGACTAAATGGTGGATTAGCTACTATTACATCAAATTTCATTAAATGATCACTCTCAATATGTAATGGGTTTCTAATAGTATCTCCCCAAGTTATTTTGGCATCATTAATTTCATGCAAATACATATTCATCCGACATAATGCTTGAGTTTGACCGTTCTTTTCTTGCCCATATATTGCAAAATTATGATTACCAACTTCTTTGGAGGCTTTAATTAGTAATGATCCAGATCCACATGTTGGATCATAAATTCTCTCGCCCTCTTTTGCAGCAACTAACTTAGCTAAGATAGTAGATACTTCACTTGGAGTAAAAAACTCACCACCTTTTTTACCAGCATCACTGGCAAAATGAGAAATCAGATATTCATAGCTATCACCTATAATATCGTTCCCGATCAAATTTGAAGGTCTTAAATCAAGCCTTGTATCACTGAAGTCTTCAAGCAAATTTCTAAGGATTGAATTACGCTCTTTGGTATCCCCAAGTACTTGACGATTATTAAAATCCACATTTCTAAAAATACCTTCGAGCTTTTCAAGATTATCTTCTTCTATTCTAGCTAGCGCTTTATTAATAATCTCACCTAAATTATCTGCTTCTTTATTTTTTAGCAAATACTCAAAAGTACAAGTTTCATCAAGAATAAACTTCTCACGTTCTAAAGCCCTTTTAATCCTATCTTTGTCACCCTCATATCGCGAACTAATTTCTTCATATTTTTCTTTATAAAAATCAGATAAATGTTTTACAAATAACATACTTAAAATATAATCTTTGTACTGCGAGCTATCCATGGTACCCCTAAAAGTATCACATGCCTTCCAGACAACATTATTAATAACTTCTTGTGTTGTTTTAGTCATATTATTTTGTTCAATCATTATCTAAGCCCCTTTGCTTTATTAATTGCAGTTTCGAATATTTTATTTTTTAGTTGAGTTTTTTCTAAAATAAGTTCATTTAGAATATCTATTTCTTGATTAGCTAATTTCATATATCGAACGATATTTTTCTGACGATCAATTGCTGGTAACTCAATTTCTAGATCTGCCAAATCACTATTTTTAATCATTGGAATAGCAGTACCATTGGCTTTATTCGCTAGTTTAGAATGAACTAGATTAGAGTTTAAATAATATGCCAAAAACTCCCCATCAATTTTGGAGATATCTAATATACGGATAATTGACATAAATGCTGGAAATATTAAACCTTGATATCCATCAGTGATAAAAACTGCTTTATTGGGACTTCTTAGACGAACTATAATATCCCCAATACAAGTTAAATATTGTGGATTTAATTCTTCTATTGCAATAAACTCATCCAAATATTCTGATGTTAGATAAATATCATCACCAAATGATTTTAGAGTTATTGCTTGGTATTGTTTGTAGAAATCATCATAAACTGCACCCCGCTTACGCTCGAGAGATAACCCTGTTCGTATTTCGACTAGTTGTTTAAGCTGCATTAATTACCCCCCCAATTTGTATAAAGTAATAAATTATACAACATGATCACCCCATAAGTCAAATGTGTTTTTGTATAATTGCTCAAATACAGCAATATGGAGCATGGATCCCAGCCTTCGCTGGGATGACGAAAAATAGGCGCTGGGATGACGAAAAATAGGCGCTGGGATGACGAAAAAAGGTACTGGGGTGACGGGCAAAATACAATAAATATCAAAATTAATACGGGACTGCTTCGTTAAATAAGCGCTTACATTCTGCTGCATATTTACTAGCCACCACTGGATTATTCCAAATAACAGCTACATTCTCAGCATTCTTATTTGCAGCAGCTTTTGTATAATTAAACGACCCTGTTTCAACCGTTTTATTATCAACAACAATAAATTTATTATGCATTATTGGATACTTTCCACTAAGTCTTACACTTACTCCATGGTTAGCTAAGAATTTGGTTGCAGTATATTTGCTACCATTAGACTTCTTATCAGAGACGACCTCTATAGCCACCCCTCGTTTTTTGGCATTTAACAGCGCCTCTGCAACCGACTTTGAAGTAAAGCTATAAGTTGCCATACAAATACTAGTGGTTGATGAGTTGATAGCATCTAAAACCAAGTCTAAGCTGTTGCCATTTGGACTAAATGCAATATCTATATTATCAGCAAAAACAGCTGGTGAAATAAATAGAATAATCATAATTAATAATTTTTTATGCACTGCAACTCCTAGTTAATAATTTTTAATACCTAAATTAAATTTAAATAAGCAATGATTTTAACATGGATACCAGTATCCAATCTTAAATAGAGGTAACTTCTTGCTATCTATGTTATAATTTTTGTCTTTACACCCATAATTAAACTGAATAAATTATTTAAAATATTATAAACATGAAATTAATCCGCACTATTTTTTACTTATGCTACATTGCGGTAACAAGCTCATGCGCTGTTGGACCAGACTATAAGCCACAAACAAATAAAGAGCTAAAAATCCCAAATACTTGGCATGCAACATTACCGCATAATGGTAGTAATCTCCAAATGATAAACTGGTGGGGGAAGTTTAATGACCCTATATTGGTATCTTTTATCGAATCAGCAATTAATACCTATCCCGACCTAGATCAATCAATTGCGAAAATAAAACAAGCTCAAGCAAACTTGAGAGCCGCAAGAGCGTCATTCTTCCCAAATATTACAGGAGTTGCTACTGGTAGCATCCAAAATAATACTCTTGGCGGCATTAGTACCAGTGCTGGCTCTGGCTCTGGAGTTCCTAGCTATGGAACTGGAGTAACACAAGATTTCTTTAGCACCGCTACAGGTGGAAACACAGCTTATACAGCTGGAGCTAATGTTAGCTGGGAGATTGATTTATTTGGAGCTATAGCAAGCAATACCCATGCCTATCAAGCCAGACTTGAAGCTAGTATTGCCAACTGGAATGATGCAAGAATTTCTCTAGCAGCACAAGTGGCTGATGCTTATGTAAGCGCTAGAGCTTGTCAATCAATGTTAGATATCTATGAAAGCCAATATAACTCAAGATTATCAACCCAAAGATTAACTGAATTAAAAGTAAAAACTGGATTTTCACCAATATCAGATGGCAAGCAAGGCTCTGGTTTAGCTTACCAATCTCTGAGTAATGTAGAAAAACAAAAAAGTAGTTGCGAACAATATTATAATACTCTAGTTGCTCTAACAGGTCAAAGCCACCAAGAAGTAGAAAGTAGCATGAAATTAACTTATGCATTTGTACCGCTACCTCTGGATACCGCTATTGAAAGTATACCTGCACAATCTATATCAAAGCGTCCTGACGTATCATCCGCCGAAAGGTCTGTTGCCGCGGCTCTAGCAAATGTTGATGTATCAGTTGCTAATCGCTACCCACAGCTAGCTTTAAATGGATCAATCAGTGCTAATGCAGGAACGCTATACTCAGGAGTACCAAACTCATGGTCATTTGGACCATCACTAAGTCTACCTATAACTGATGGGGGGTATTTAAGAGCCCAAGAGTCTTTAGCTTATGCACAATATGATGAAGCAGTAGCTGTATATAAAAGCAAGGTGATTAACGCTGTTAAAGATGTTGAAAATGCCCTAGTTAGAATAGATCAGGCTCACAAAAGTGAAGTAGCAGCTAACGATGCAGTTAATAACTACCAAGAGTATTTTAATGCTATGAACAAAAAGTATGATATTGGCTGGAGTAATTTACTGGATCTAGAAACGGTTAGAATCAACCTTGTAAGTTATGAGCAAAATCTAACCAATGCAAAACTAGAAGAAGTGGAAGCATGGATTGCTCTTTATAAAGCTGTAGGTGGTGACTGGCAATCTCCTCATTCAATATTAAATACCAGAACGGACGCATAAATGAAATACTTAAAATTAATACTGATGGTCGCGGCTTTGTACGGCTGTAAAAAAAACAACACTAAAGTTGTAGACATTCCTGTAATAAGTGTCACAGTTGCAACCCCAGAATCAAGAAATATTTCCAATGTAATCAATGCTAATGGGACTATAAATGCGTGGCAAGAAACTATCATTAGCTCTCAAGTAAGTGGACTTGATATAAGTAAAATTTATGTAAATGTAGGTGATACTGTACATAAGGGCGATAAACTGGCTCTATTAAATCCTGAACAAGTTAAAAGTGATTTAATGGCACAAGTAGCAAATACTGCTGAAGCTAAAGCCAACTTAGAACAGTCAACTACAGAAGATCGTCAAGCAGCTTTTTTAGAAAAATCTGGAGCTATTAGTTCCCAAGATTTATTACAATACGATACCAAACTAAAGACCAACAAAGCAAAACTTGAAGCAGCTGAAGCAAATCTCAAACTACAAAAACTAAGGCTTAATTATACGGTAATTACCGCACCTGATAACGGCGTAATCTCCTCAAGAACGGCAACAGTTGGTAGTATTGTACAAAGTGGTAGTGAATTATTTAGATTAATTCGTTCAAATCGTCTTGAATGGCAGGCACAAATTAGCCCTGAAAATATTTTTAAAATAAAACCTGGACAAAAAGCAAATATTATTAGTGATAATGGCGATATAATTGAAGGCAAAGTGCGTCAAGTATCCCCTATTCTCAATCAAAACACAAGAAACGGGATAGTATACATCGACATCCCCATTAATACCATACTAAAACAAGGTGAATATCTATCTGGTACTATTATTATTGGTAACATAAAGGCACAAACCATCCCATTATCAGCTTTAGTAAACCGCGATGGGTTCAACTACATTATGAAAGTAGGCAAGGACAACCGAGTTATACAAACTAAAGTAGATTTATTAGATTATCATGTGTCTAACGAAAATTATGTACCGATAGCATCAGGAGTAAAATCCGAAGATAAAATTATATCTGTTGGAGCAGGATTTCTAAGTGATGGTGATTTAGTAAAAGTAGTACCTGGAGGCAAGCAGTAATGAATTTCTCTGCTTGGGCAATTAA
This sequence comes from uncultured Neisseria sp., assembly GCA_964545465.1. Taxonomy (GTDB): domain Bacteria; phylum Pseudomonadota; class Gammaproteobacteria; order Burkholderiales; family UBA11063; genus Aquella. Next base: position 12,286 of record CAZJFO010000027.1, on the reverse strand, counting down.
AAAGCCCATTCCGATTATTATACTATTTGGTTTATTGACATTTGCTGGAATAATTGGCTTTAATAAACTCAGTATCAAAAACTTTCCTGATCTAGATTATCCTGCTGTTATAATAACGGTATCTCTTCCTGGTGCAACACCAGATCAGCTTGAAACTCAAGTAACTCGCAAAGTAGAAGCTAGTATTGCAAATGTTAATTTAATCAAGCATATAAGTTCAACTATAAGTGATGGTAGCTCAGTAACTTTTGTTGAATTTAATTTAGAAAAAAACTTACAAGAAGCAACAGATGATGTAAAAGATGCTGTCACCAAAATTCAAGGACAGTTCCCACCGGGAACCAGTACTCCAGTTGTTAGTCGTGCCGATGCAGCAAGTCTACCAATTCTAACTTATCAAATTAATGCTCCAATGGATCAATTTGATTTATCTTGGTTTATTGATAATGATCTTAACAAAGAAATTTTATCAATTCCAGGCGTAAATAAAGTTTTACGGCTTGGTGGAGTAGATCGTGAAATTCAAGTTTTACTTGATCCAACTAAACTAATTGCACTAAATACTACAATTAATAATATTTCAAGTCAATTGTATACTGTGCGTCAAGACTTTTCAGGTGGACGTGCCAATATTGGACATTCTGAAGAAACTATCCAAGAAAAACAAACTATAAATAGTGCTCAGGATATTTCCAATCTCAACATACCATTACCTAATGGTTTTTATGTTCGCTTAGGCAATGTAGCCAAGGTTAGCGACACTGCAGCTGAAGTGAGGCAAATGACATTTAGAAATGGTGAGAGCATAACTAGCTTCTCCGTTTACCCAGCCAAAGGTGTAAGTGAGGTAGCAGTTGCCAATAAGGTTCGCTTAAAGATTAATGAGTTATCCAAACTACACCCCAAAATAAGTATTAAGGAAATAAGTAATACCGTAGAGCGAATCAGCGAAAACTATCAAGCCTCTATGCAATCTTTATACGAAGGTGCAATACTCGCGATTTTGGTAGTATTTATTTTCTTACGTGACTTTAGAGCAACTATTATTTCAGCAACAGCATTACCATTATCAATAATTCCAACATTTGTGGTTATTTATTGGCTTGGATTTAGTTTAAATGCTGTATCACTGTTATCTATAACTTTGGTGATTGGGGTGCTTGTTGATGATGCTATTGTTGAGGTTGAAAATATTGCTAGACACCTAAAAGAGTATAAACTATCGCCCATAGAGTCGGCAATTAATGCTGCACAAGAAATAGGAGTAGCTGTAATTGCAACTTCATTAACACTCGTTGCAGTTTTTCTGCCAACTGCATTCATGGCAGGAATCCCTGGACGAATATTTAAACAATTTGGCTGGACTGCTGCAATTGCAATATTATTCTCATTATTAGTAGCACGACTACTAACTCCAATGATGGCGGCATATTTCATGAAAAGCCTCCCAACTCATAAAGATGGCAAAATTATGGCTTGGTATTTAAAAATAGTTGGTTGGGCTTTGGCTCATCGTTTAAAAACCATGACTATGGTTGGTGCCTTTTTTATAGCTTCAATCTCATTATTAGTTTTTATTCCTTCGACATTTATTCCAGCTTCTGATAATAATCAAATAGTAATTCAAGTTCAAGTACCACCAGGTAGTGAAATTGATCGAATAATTGATGTCATGAATCAAGCATATACTATTACTCGTCCTATGAAAGAAATATTAAGTGTTGATGCTAATATTGGCGATGGAGTACAAAGTGGGCAAGATATTGCAACTGATGGCTCTGTTACCGATGGACGTCTAACATTCAACCTTATAGATAGCCATAAACGGAAACAATCTCAAGCACAATTAGAGAAAGTTATCCAAGATATGCTTAGCGATATTCCAGGAGCAAAATTCTCAGCTGAGGCTGGTAATGGAGAGGTTTATTCTTTAGTACTTGCAAGTAATGATGATGAATTATTACAAACAACTGCCAAACAAATTGAAAAAGAAATGCGAGAATTAAAAACAATAGGAAATATCAATTCTGATTATAATGTAACTCGCCCTGAGATCTATATTAAACCCAATTTTAATCGTGCTGCTGAGCTTGGAGTTACCCCATCAAATATGGGGCAAGTAATTCGTATTGCAACCTCAGGTGACTATAGCTCCAACCTTGCCAAACTAGATTTACCAGATCGGCAAATACCGGTTAGAGTAGAACTTCAAAAAGATGCTACACATTCATTAGATAGCCTATCAAACCTAAGAATTAGTGGATATAACAGCACCATTCCATTATCAAATGTAGCAAGCATTAGTCTTGGCAATGGGCCGGTTAAAATAAGCCGCTATGATAGACAACGAAGTATTACCTTTAGCATTGATTTACATGGGCGAAACATTGGTGAAGTAGATACAGCAATTAAAAACCTACCTACAATGAAGCACTTACCAGTTGGGGTTACACAGATATTATCTGGTGATATTGAGCAGCAACAAGAACTATTTGGTAGTTTTTTACTAGCAATGATTACTGGCATTATCTGTGTATATTGCGTACTAGTTTTATTATTTAATGACTTCAAACAACCAATAACTGTGCTTGCAGCACTACCTTTAGCAATGTCTGGAGCATTAGCAGGGCTAGTATTATTTGGTTATAGCTTCTCATTATCATCTCTAATTGGACTACTGATGTTAATGGGAATTGTTACTAAAAACTCTATCCTTTTGGTTGATTATATCTTTTTATCTATGCGTGAAGGGAACTCTAGAAATAAAGCAATTATTGATGCATGTAATAAACGTTCACGCCCTATCATAATGACCTCTATTGCCATGATTGCAGGCATGCTACCCATTGCCTTTGGTATTGAGGGTGACCCTAGCTTTAGAGCTCCGATGGCACTAACTGTAATAACTGGTTTAGCAACATCAACACTACTAAGTTTAGTAGTGATTCCAGTAATATTTGACTTAGTAGCTGATACTAGTTTTAAAGGAGTTATCAAGAAACTCAGAAGAAAATAATATTTATACTTTGTAAAACATTAGTTTTAATATTTCTTATAATTTAAGTTTAATTTAGCATCAAATATTTTTTATTAATTTTACTAGCGTTATCTCTGAAGCTATGCCAAAACGTTTTGGAGGGCCCCAGTAGCCAGTGCCTCTGTTTATATAAACCCACATCCCTTCTAAATTATGTAGTCCACTAGTAAATGGCTGCTGGAACCGTACAAATAGATTCCATGGCCAAAACTGCCCACCATGAGTGTGCCCTGATAACTGTAAACTATATCCATGTTTAGTAGCTGCAATTGCTGATCTAGGTTGATGAGCTAACAATATTTTAATAATATCTTGAGGTGCTCCAATAAGAGCCTGTCCTGCATCACTAACATGCTCAGTTCCAAAGCGTTCGCCACTATAATCAGTTACCCCTGCAATTACTAAGCTAGCTCCATTATGAATAATAACTTTGTGTTGATTAAGAAGCACTTCAATACCTAAACTTTTTATTTCAGTGATCCATTCATCAGCACCAGAATAGAACTCATGATTACCTAATACAAAAAAGCTACCATGTTTTGATATTAAATTAGTTAAAGCTGCCGTATGTTTTGATAAATTAGTAACACTACCATCAACTAAATCCCCAGTTATCGCAACCATATCTGGGTTTAGGCTGTTAACTACACCAACTATTGATTGTAGGTATTTATATTTTATAGTTGGCCCTACATGAATATCACTAATTTGAGCTATAGTAAAACCATTAAGCTCACTAGGAAGATTAGTTATTGGTATTGATATCTCATGAACCTTAGGGAGTCCTCTAGCATTTCTAAAACCAATAACAGTAATTATAAATGCTAATGCTAAAACTATAAGTGCTGATATTTGAAATATATCGATAGTTATTGGATTTGCAAAACCATATACTAGAAGGATTATTTGGCGGATAAAAGTTAGAATTAATAGTGATGAAAATAGCCCCATATCTAGCATTCCAACCCACGTAACTGCATCTGCCAACCATGGCTTTTTTATCAAAAATCTAGCAGATAATCCTAATGGAATAATTATCCATGAGAAAACCGCTAATAAAGCACCAACCTCATGGATTGATTCATTAAATTCATTTAATAGTTGATATAGAATATATATATGGAGTAACCCCATTAGAGCAATAACGATAATTAGTTTTTTTCGCATAAATACTTCTTACTGCCCACGCATGAACATACCATCTAGTTCATTCATACTTAATTTAAACCACGTCGGACGACCATGGTTACAGTAGTTTGAACGCTCAGTCTGCTCCATATCTCGTAAAATAGCATTCATTTCTGGGATATTTAGTTGATGATTGGCACGCACCGCAGTGTGACACGCCATAGTTGATAAAATCTCTTCCTGATGTTCAGATAAAACATTGCTGTTCCCATATTTATTTAATTCTGTTACAATGTCTTTTAGCATCTGCTCTATATTTGATGAATTAAAAAGCATTGGTACAGACTCAATATGTACTTCATTATTATGTGTTTCATATTTAATTGTAAACCCAAGTTTTAAAAGTGTGTCTTTATGTTCAGTCGCTGTATCAAATAATATTTCATCAAGCTTCACAGATACTGGCATTAATAAATTTTGTGAACTTAATTGATCTATACTTAATTGAGTCTTTAATTTTTCAAGCAATATTCGCTCATGGGCAGCATGCATATCAACAACTATCAAGCCATCAGTAGTTTGAGATAATATATAAACCCCATGAAGCTGTGCAATTGCAAACCCAAGCATCGGAGTAGTCGCATTTAGGTTTTTTGCTTCATGAAATAACTCCACTTTAACACCTACTTCCGTTCGTGAAGCACCTCTTACATCAGATCTAGGCTCAGCAAATTTAATATCACTTACTGAGGATCTTAATTCACCAAGTGGTGGCAACCATTCGCGTATTGCACGGCTATCATCGTGCTTCCAATCATTATTATTACCCCCCTTACCACCACCAAATGATTTAGGTGAATAATTGTTCTGCGAAATATTTGGCACTTCATTAGCCTTAAGACTAGTATTGGTTTGTACCACATCAGCTCTATGAATATCAGAGCCTAAGGCTTTTTTAATTGAACTACTTATAAAACTATGAACTGAGCCACTCTCTTTAAACCTTACTTCACTTTTATTTGGATGCACATTAACATCGACATCTATAGGATTAACTTCCAAAAATAATACGTACTGTGGCTGATGTTCATAATGTAAAACACCACTAAAACCTTGCTTTATAGCATTTTGCACCACCTTATCTCGCACATAGCGACCATTAACATAAAAATACTGAATAGTTTTACTACCACTAAGGTAACTAGGGTGATAAACATAACCAGATAAATTATAATTTCCACATTCCAAAATTTGAAAATAATGATGATTATAATCGCCCCCAAATAAACTAGTAATTCGTTCAAGTAAATTCTGTTTATCTATTTTATAAATATTCTTACCATTATTGCTTAATTCAAAACCAATTTCGGGATAAGATAACGCGATACGTTCAAAAACACCTTTACAATGAGCATATTCAGTAGTTTCTGATTTCATAAACTTTTTACGAGCAGGTATATTATGATACAAATCCCCTACTTCGACTATCGTACCATTATTAATAGCTTTTGGGTTGACTTGATTAATTACTCCGAAATTACTACTAATAGCATAACCATGTGAGTTATAATCAATTTTACTTGCCAAAACGAAATTAGATACGGCTGCAATTGATGCTAAGCCCTCACCTCTAAAGCCTAATGTTTTAATATTGTATAAATCATCTTCATCAGTAATCTTACTTGTTGCGTGTTGCTCTATGGTTAGAGGGATATCATCTTGGTGGATTCCGCTTCCATTATCAGTAACTTTTATTTGTTTCACACCACCTTGGATTAGTTCAACAATAATTCTATCAGAACCAGCATCAATACTATTTTCCATAATTTCTTTAAGGGCTGAAGCAGGTCTCTCGACAACTTCACCAGCAGCAATGCGATTAATTAGATGTGCTGGTAATTTTTTTATTCTATTAAGATTCATAATTTTTAATTCCAATATTTTCTAGCGTATTAAAATCTCATACGCTAAAACTGTTACTCTATTTACGCCAATTTATGGCGATTCTGAAACCTTTATTTAAAGTTATTTCCATCTAAAACAACTTCTTCAATTAACTTTAAATTATCAAATTTTGTAGCCTTCTGTTTAATAAAAGTGTTGTATTGAGGGTTCTGATTAAGCGTATATGAAATAATAGCATTTTCTTCACTAATAATAGCTTTATGGATATTAACTTCATTCATTATTGCATTAAACTTTATTTTTTACCCAATTTATTGACCATAAAATCAATATTTTGATTTGCACTTGATTCTTTATTTTCTATATGTTGTAGCCTATCATTATTTGATTGTCTATTATTATTTTGAATTGACTCAGCATAACTTTGTACTTAAGATAATATAAGCAGTTCTTCTTTACTTAATCCATCTTTTATCATATAAGCATTATGAATTTCTAAATTTGAAAGTATAGCTAATTCATGTATGCTTGCAAAATATCGCATATCAATCATACTTACTAGCTCTTAGAAGTACCCCAGCCTATAGCACTGGGGCGACAGGTTTTAGCTATTAAAATCGAAACAATTACACATAAAATTACGATCTCCATGAGCATCATCAATCCTATTTACCGTTGGGAAAATCTTACTCTTTTTAAGATACTCAAGTGGAAAACAACCAGCTTCTATAGTATATGGTTTATCCCAACTAATGATATCTGCCATTGTATGTGGCGCGTTTTTTAGTGGATTATTTAGTTTATCAACTATACCATCTTTGACCTGCATCACTTCAGCATGAATACCCAACATAGCTGAAATAAAACGGTCTAATTCATCAAGCGCTTCACTTTCAGTTGGTTCTATCATCAAAGTCCCAGGAACTGGGAACGACATAGTTGGTGAATGGAACCCATAATCCATTAAACGCTTCGCAATATCGACCTCAGTAATGCCAGTCTCAGCTTTCAAAGGTCGTAAGTCAATAATACATTCATGAGCAACTAAACCATTAACCCCAGTATAAAGTACTGGGAATGCATGATTTAGCTTACTTGCTATATAGTTAGCGTTTAAAATTGCAACCTTAGTTGCTAATGCTAACCCATATTCACCCATCATAGTAATATACATCCAAGTAATTGGAAGTATAGATGCGCTACCATAAGGTGCGGCATTAACTGCATAAACATCTTTCACATGTGAATGAGTGTGATGGTGATCTGGTAAAAACGGTGCTAAATGTGACTTACAACCAATTGGTCCCATGCCAGGGCCGCCGCCGCCATGAGGAATGCAAAACGTCTTATGTAAATTACTATGCATTATATCAGCACCAAGCTCTGCTGGTTTTACTAACCCAACCTGTGCATTGAGATTAGCTCCATCCATATACACCTGCCCACCATTGGCATGAATAATCTGACAAATAGTTTTAATAGAAGTTTCAAACACCCCATGTGTGGATGGATAAGTTACCATTAAACAAGATAAATTATCTTTATGCAAAATCGCCTTTTGCTCTAGATCAAAGACATTGATATTACCATCCGTATCACAATCAACCACAATCACTTCTAAACCCATCATCTGTGCTGTTGCTGGATTTGTACCATGAGCTGATCTTGGAATTAGACAAATATTACGATGTGCTTGCCCCATATCTTCTTGATAACGACGAATTGTCAATATCCCCGCATATTCACCCTGTGCTCCAGAATTTGGTTGTAATGATACTGCATCAAAACCAGTAATACTACGAAGCTGAAACTCTAGATCTTTAGATAACTCCATATACCCTTCAACATATTTATTGGGTGCAAATGGATGTACGTTAGCAAAACCGGCCCAAGATACTGGCTCTAATTCACTAACTGCATTTAATTTCATGGTACAAGAACCAAGAGGAATCATCGAATGAACTAAAGATATATCTTTATTCTCAAGGTATTTTAAATAACGCATCATTTGCGTTTCACTATTATGGGTATTAAATACTGGGTGATTAAGCACCTCATCAAAGCGGTATAAACTGTTATACTTTGCTAATAATGGCACGATTTCGTTAGCATGATCTAAAACTGTAACTTTATCAGTAAAACATTTAATGATAGCTTCAACATCTTCAACTTCAGTAGTTTCACCCAGCGATAGTATAAGTTTGTTGCCATTGTGTCCAACCAAATATCCAGCTTCAATTAATTTAGCATAAATAATATCAGCTTTATCAGTATTAACAACAAGCGTGTCAAAAACTAATTCATGGGTTCCAAGATTAAACCCCGATGATCTTAAATGGTTAGATAAAATTAAAGTTAAGTGGTGAATCTTATTCGCAATTGCTTTTAAACCACTACTACCATGATATGCAGCATAAAAACCCGCCATATTAGCCAATAACACTTGAGCAGTACAAATATTAGAAGTTGCTTTTTCACGTCTAATATGTTGCTCTCTAGTCTGCAACGACATACGTAACGATTTTTTACCCTTAGAATCTACCGATAATCCAATAATTCTACCGGGCATATTACGTTTATTAGCATCCATTGTTGCCATATACGCTGCATGAGGCCCACCAAAACCAAGAGGAACACCAAAACGCTGTGTACTACCAATTGCTATATCAGCTCCTTGAGATTTTGCTGATTTAAATAATACTAAACTCATAATATCACAAGCCATAGTAACTACAAGCTTTGGATTAGCAAGCTTAGCACGAGCAATGATAGAAGTATAATCTTTTATTTCGCCATTAAACCCAGGATTTTGTATCAAAACACCATAAAAATCAATAGCTTCAAATGACTGGATATCACCCACCACCACTTCAACACCAGCATATTTAGCACGGGTTTTAATCACATCAATAGTTTGTGGAAGTACATTATTTGATACAAAAAATCTATTACCTTTAGAAGGATTAACTCGTTGTGACATAAGCATACTCTCAGCAGCAGCTGTAGCTTCATCAAGAAGTGAAGCATTTGCTAAATTAAAACCGGTTAAATCCATAACCATTTGCTGATAGTTTAGAAGTGCTTCTAAACGACCTTGAGAAATCTCAGCTTGATATGGGGTATAAGCGGTATACCAACCTGGATTTTCTAACACATTACGCTTGATTACTGGTGGGGTTATAGTCTCATAATACCCCATACCAATATAATTTTTAAATAGTTTGTTTTTACTTGCTATTTTAGATATTTTGTGTAGAGCTTGGTATTCAGAAACTGCCGCTTCTCCAGTAGTACCTGTATTACTAAATAAATCCGCAGGAATGACTGATTTAATAAAATCATCTAAATCTTTATAACCTAAGTGTTCTAACATTGCTTGTTGTTCGTTAAGCTTCGAGCCTATGTGGCGTGAAATAAAACTCATTAATTTTCTACCTATATTGTAAATATTACCCCGTCATTCGAAACATAAATTATTTGCTGTCTCACAGAAAATTTGGAATCCATGCTACCATACTTTTTAGAGGGCATAGATCCCAGCCTTCGCTGGGATGACGGTTTAGCTTGGGATGACCCTTTAGCTTGGGATGACCCTTTAGCTTGGGATGACCCTTTAGCTTGGGATGACCCT
>CAZJFO010000027.1:0-2485 GCA_964545465.1 uncultured Neisseria sp. | reverse complement strand
TTAGAGCTGCTTCGATGACAGGAAAACTAAGCACCTATAGCTGCTTTATACTGGTCTGCTGTCATTAAACCATCTAATTGTGAAACATCATCTAATTTAACACGAAATAACCAACCCTCTGCATGAGGTGCAGTATTAGCCAATGTTGGGTCATTAACTACTGCTTCATTTAATTCAGTAACTGTACCAGTCACAGGTGAATATAAGTCTGATGCTGCCTTAACTGACTCAACAACCCCAACTACATCATTAAAAGCAATTAACTTATTAACCGTGGGTAATTCAATATATACTAAATCCCCTAATAACTCTACGGCATGGTGCGTAATTCCAACGGTTACTACATCACCATTAAGAAAACCAACCCACTCATGAGTATCTACAAATTTAAAATTATCATTATACATACAATCACTCCTTAAAATACTTGTTTACCATTTCTAACAAATGGGGTTTTTATAATTCTAACCGGCTCCAAATTACCTCGAACATCTACAAAAGTCGAGTCTATAACTTGCTTTTCAACACGTGCTATTGCTATTGAAATCTTAAGGGTTGGAGAAAAAGTACCACTAGTAATCACTCCAACTTCTTGAGCATTAACTACTACCTTTTGCCCCTCACGAAGGACTCCACGCCCTTCCATAACCAAACCTACTTGATGCGATTTAACTCCTGAAGCATTAAACTTAATATATGCATCTTTACCTATAAAGTCACGTGACTTATCTTTTAGATCAACTACCCAATCCATATTACAAAGCGATGGGCTAATAGCTTCATCCATATCATGTCCATATAGATTCATCCCAGCCTCTAATCGAAGAGTATCACGTGCGCCAAGACCACATGGCATTACTCCTGATTGGTATAATTGTTGCCACAGCGTAAGAGCTTCAGCTACTGGAATCATTATTTCAAGACCATCTTCCCCTGTATAGCCAGTTCTCGCATAAAAAGTACCATTATCCTCTAATGAACTAAATTGTTTTAGAGTAGCTAATTTACCGTCTAATTGTGGTTTAATCTTAGACACTATATTTATAGCGTTAGGCCCTTGCACTGCAAGAATTGCCAAATCTTTACGTTCTTTTAATTCAACCTTAAATTTACTAGCCTGTTCTGTTATCCAAGCTATATCTTTAACATAGGTACCTGCATTAGTAACCAATCTGTAACCAAAATCAGTATAATAAACAATCAAATCATCAATAACACCACCATCATGATTTAACATCCCAGAATATAAAGCCTTACCTACACCAAACTTTTCTAATTTAGCAACATCGTTACTAATAAGATATTGTAAAAATACCTTAGCCTCAGTTCCATGGATATCTGTTATAGCCATATGAGATACATCAAACATACCAGCATTGGTACGGACTGCTTCATGCTCTTTAATTTGTGAGCCATAGTTAATTGGCAACTCCCAGCCACAAAATTCAACTATTTTGGCATTTGCATTAACATGAGCAGGATAAAATACAGTTCTTAGCATTAAAAACTCCTAGATTAAAAATTTAGAATGAGCCATCCAATAAAGGAAGTATGAAGTATAAAATAAAATAAAAACTAAAGCAAGAGTAAGTTTTAGACTATTAGATTTTCTAGCTAATATTACAACTCCAAAATATAAAGTAAATAAGGTGCCACAAAAACGCCCTTCAGACATCATAGTTCCTGTAAGAGCACCGGGTAATATACACAGGAGATTGAATAAAGCTTCAGCAAAATGTTTTTTAAATAGTAAATAAATAGATATTGCGACCGATATAGAAAAAAATAGAAAGTTATGAGTATCCTGAGCCCATTTAATTAATTGTTTTATTGGGTTGTGGGTATCTAAACCATGCCGACCCCAACCCTTTTGAATATGCTGAAAAGCCAAATAATCAGATACATGAACTTGTAGATAATACATATATATCAATAATCCGCTGATAGAAATAAACGATAAGATTATAATTTTTATTATAGATTTAACAGTAAATTTGGTATGCAACAGCTGATGCCCCAAAAATGGTAAGCTAAACATCACCCCAAGTGGACGGGTTGCCGATAAAAAACCACCGCATAATGCTGATAAAATTAAACGATTAGTACGCATATAATAAAATGATAATAGTGATAAAAGCAAGAATAGCGCTTCAGTGTATAAAGATGTGAAATAAATACTAAAAGGAGAGAAGGCTAATAACATCACCCCAAAACGACTATTTAATTCATCAACAAATAGCTTTAGGTATTTATAAAAGGTCATCAAAGCTAGTAATAAGAACACTTGATTAAGAACTATACCAACTTTTACTGCTGATATGTTGGTCATTGCAACCAAAAACTTTACAATATACGGGTACAGTGGGAAGAACGCCCAGTTAGCTAGACCTTTCCAAAGTTTTGGGGTTGTGCGAGGATGTAAATCGTAGCCGTCTTTGATAATAGTTAAATACCACTGACAATCCCATTTACACATTGCAACAAA
>CAZJFO010000026.1:0-20601 GCA_964545465.1 uncultured Neisseria sp. | reverse complement strand
GTATAGAAGAAAACGGCAATAAAGATTATTTAGTTTATTGTAAGCTAGATAAAAAAGCAGCAACCATAAAAGAGGCTGCTTAATTAAATAATTATTTCTGTGAAGTGATTAAAGTTGGTATTGACAACGGGGTCCACTATACTGAGCCACCAAAGTGCTCAAACATCCGAACATGAGACATCGTCCAATCACTAATGCGTTGACTCCATGTGGCTTCCACATACAAATACTTTGAGGCTCCCAAAACTCCAACAAAGATCTCAGCTTCTCGAAGTAAACCAGTATCTGTATCAATAATACTAACCCTATCCCCACTATAATCAACAAAGACTTTTTCTCCAGACTTATGCATTTGCCTCATATAATTAGGCTGCTTACCCAACCATTTGCGATACAACAATGCAAAATTAGAATAACTATGCTCCATCTTACCTAATTGCTTTTGTTCTTCCCATAATAACTGTATGGTTAAATGCTTATGTTTACGCAACTCTTTGCTAAGATCTAAGAAATTAATTGCTGCTCTTTTAACTTGAGCATTTGGAATTCGACTCGGATCTAATCTATTGCTCAATTTATCTTCATTTTGATGCTCATCAGACAATGGCCATGACAAACCACTTTTCTCAAATAAATTGATGTAATTACCTATGGTCTTTTTAGATATTCTGACCGACTTTTCTATTTTACGATTACTTAGTTGTCCATCATAGTGTAAGCGTAAAATTTCTAATAATTTCTTCATGCTGATACCTCTTAAAAACATTAAATTTCCTTCAAAAAACGCATTTATGAAGGTTTTATTATAATAGTTTATAAGGGCTTGATTTGATAATGATTATTACAAGTTCCCCGCCCATTATTAAATTTCTTCAAAAATGGGGTAAGTTAAATAATTTTACCCGGGGAACTTAAATAATAATCACTGGGGTAATCTCATAATAATACGCAACCAAGAAAAATTCATAATGGTAAAGCTGCTCATGAGGTATACTATGGAATTAGTAAAAAATTAATTCCAAAGAAACAAAGAGATGTCATAGTTAATGCGTTTCGCACTTGAACTCGGGGCAAATTACGGTGATTTATTGTAAATAAATTTGCTAATTTAGCATTATGATGTTATAATATCGGCTGCTGTTGGTGGATTGGGTCGCTTATGATGAAACATCATAATGATTTAGTAGCCCGCGATGTACAGTATAGTATAATTTATTAAAAAAGGAAAATTATGAAAAAAAATAAAATTAGGTCGCTCCTAATTGGAGCTGCTTTAGTATCAGCGTTTGCCGTTTCAGGGTGTGGTGCTAGTGGCGGTTCGTCTTCTAACTCTAGTAAAGAAGCGGTAGTGACAAATGATAAAGTTGTTAAGCCCCCAATTACCATATCCCCTATGGCACCGATACCTGTACAAGGAGTTGGTCATAAATTTAACACGCGTATTAATAATTCGGATAAGAAGGATTATACTCTGAAGAGTATTAATGTTATTGATCCAGTATCTGGAAAGGATCTAACAGATGATTCTATTGTGGTTGATTATAAAATGTGCAATACTATCATGTCCAACAAGTTCTGTTATATAGATATTACTCCTAGCATTAATATAGATAAATCATCAGCGTTTATTATCAGGGCTACCTTCAGTTCTAATGGTAGTAAAGATGAAATAGCAAATCAAATGATTCGCATAGATGAAAAAATAACTGAGAATGATGGTCTTTATTTTAAGAATGATATTCACGAAATAATAGCTGATAATAATGGCAGATACAGTATGTCATTACCAGTTGTACTAGGTCAAGATTTTGCTTCAATTAAAGTCACAAATGGAACGTTAATCTGTGACTCACAGAATAGAACAAAAGGTTCTGCCTGTACTTATATTTTAGATGGTAAAATAAGTTCGGATAATACTCTAGTTGCTACTAATCTTATATTACAAGGAGATAAAGCAGCAAAAAATACCGATTCAAATACGAACACAGACATAGTATTACGATCAAATACATTAGTTCGGTCAGGTGATAAGGAATACTCTTATCTTCTTCTATCTCAGCCACAAGATATTAAGGCAAGTACAGATGGCTCATATACTAAATCAACAATTACTGCCTTTAATATAGGTAATAAAAATGCAAAGAGTTTTATTATTAATGCAGGCAATGGTTTTTCTGTGAATCACAAATGTGGTACTGAGCTGGTAACACAAGGATCTTGCACGACAGAAGTGGATTTATTACCGAATTCTACACAGATTAATCTTAGCGGAGTAATCACATTTTCTTACGATGATGTAAGTACTTTTGCAAATATATTCTATAATGCCTCTGCGCTTAATGTAGGGTTGACTGTCACACCTCGTGGGGAATTAACAAACACCATCATTGGCTTAGATAAGAAGGTAACGTATATTATTAAAAACACTGGAGGTTTTGATTTGAATAATGTGGCAATCAAAATATCTGGTAATGCTGATGATTTTAAGCTTGATAATGATTCTTGTAATGGTACTTTAGAACCAAGTAAACAATGTTTTGTTGAATTAACTTATTCTCCAGAAAAAACTCAAAACCGCGCAAAGATCGATCTTGGAGTTACAGCAAATTATGAAGATTCTAATCAAAATAAGATGACTATATATTCAGGAACTGCTATTAGTTATAGTGCCGTAGAAGCGTCTAATTTATTAACCCTGAATCCTGACTTGCATGATTTTGTGGCTAAAACAAATGATGGTAATGATACTAGAATTTATACTATTAAGAATGTGGGTAACTATACTGTATCGTTTGATGCGCTAACGTTTGATAAAGATAATAATGATTTTAACGTTATTAACAATTCTTGTCTTGATAAGAAAAGTCTAGAAGGAGTCGGATCAACTTGTGTTATTCAAGCTAAATTTACACCCAGCTATGACTACACGAACGAGATTATTAAGATGACTCTTCCCGTAAATATACTTGGAGTAACTAAAGCTATAAAATCTACCCCTTTGATATTAAAAGCAAATCTAAATTCTTCCCTAAATGCAATTAGTGCTCCCTACATATCTTACACTACAGAAATTAAAATGTTATCAAATAATAATGATAGTACTTTTGGAGACATTACAAATAATATGATTAACTTTTTGATGCTTTCAAGTAGAAGTGTTAGTGTTACATATACTTTTAGTAATGAAGTTGGTGTTGGAGTGGCCAGCAGTTTTAACGTTGCTACAGCTAAATTACCTGTGCAATTTGAAGTGGATAATGATAAGACAACTTGTTCGATCAATAATGAATATAAACCTCTAGCAGCGGGGAGTGATTGTAGTGTAGTGATAATAATTCCGAAAAAGACCGCATTTAATGATGGTGCTTTAATTAGTCTAATGGGATCTTTAAGCTTGGAATATAGCTATTTAGATTTGAATAGTATGGAACGTGTTAAAGTAGATACTGAAAATGTAAATGTGAATATTACCCGCAATCCAATTTCTAAATTAGATATAAAGGCTACTGTATTTGAAGAAAATGGTGATAATTATATTTCCTTGTCTTGGGATGCTGCTAATGCTACTGAGTTACCGACTGGCAAATCTAATATATATTATATAACCGTCGCTTCACCTGATAAATTTGATCCTAGTTATACAAGTTCTAGTATATGTAAACTTACTATTAATGAACCTGGCTTATGTTCTAAAATAGATAAATTACCTGCAGCCTTTGACTTAGAAAGACCAGACCGCAAGCTTAAGGTTACTCTCACGCACTCTGAAGACAGTAGTTATAAACAGACTTATAATGTTCCATTAACTTTACCTCAACCCTCTCAAAATAAATAAAAATATGCCTGTACTCGCCTGATTACAGGCATATTTTTAGTATTTAGGGGTTTCAGGAGTTACAATAAGTAACTATTTAAGCGGTAAATAAAATCAATATTTACCGCTTTTTTAATTGTTATGCTAAAATTATTCTTAGCAAAAACATTTAAAAGCTGAGTAACTTTCACTTTTAGAAATACTGGTTTCTGGCGGATAGTTTAGTATCTGATAGAGCTATGTAGTTATTACGGCACTATCGCATAAAAAATTATCAAAGATTAAAACATTTAGTTTAATTGATATTAAATATAGTCTCAATATTCGATATGTGAGAATATTAGCACAATAAGACAATAGCATGTATCCCATCCTTCTGTGAGAGTCGGGAGCAAAATGATTATTTCTTTTCGGGATATACTTTACCAATTATCCATTTGAAGCTCGAGCCTTGGATAAGGATTGAGAAAACTACAATAAAATAAGTAATTGCAACAAGTGATTCTGGGAGACTTTTAATTGAAAGAGCTAGAGCAATCGAGATGGCACCTCTAATACCGCCCCAGCATAATAAAAGCATTTCTGACCATTTAAAAGCATACCTACGTCTATTATAAATAAAAAACCCAATACTAGGAATAAGCATACTACCAAAACGAGCTACAAAAACAACTATTATCCCAATAATACCCATTATAATAATTCCATAATTAACGCTCATAGTTAGTAGTTCTAAACCAATTAATACAAATAAAAACGCATTCAAAATACCATCAACTAAGTCCCAAAATTGATTTATTCCATGGATAGTTGTAGCACAAAATCTCTTTGATTTAGATACACTACCGACAATTAAGCCAGCTAATACCATGGTTATAGCTCCAGATAAATGAAGTTGATTAGCTACTATATAGCCGCTACTTACTGCTGCAATAGTTAGTAGAATTCCGACTTCAGAGTCTTTTGTTTTTGATAGTAGAAAAGCTGTCACATAACCAACAATCATGCCACAAATGATTCCACCAAGAGATTCTTCTATTATAATCGAACTAATTGACATGAAGCTTAGTTTACTTGCATCATGCATATAAAAAATCTGTACCAAGATTACGAGTAATAAAATACCAGCAGCATCATTAAATAATGATTCTCCTGTAATTTTAGTTTTGATATGCTCTGGTACGTTTTTGGTACTTTGAAATACTGATGCTACAGCAATTGGATCTGTTGGAGAGATTAATGCACCAAATATTAAACAATTAGCAAAACTAAGTGGATAACCAATTAGGAGGCTTATTTGCCAGAGTATAAATCCAGTAAAAAATGTTGCAGTAACCACCCCAAGACTTGCTAAGTAAAATATTGATGAAAAATACTTTTTAAGTGCAATAGTATTGATATGTAAACTACTAGCAAATAATAAATAACCAAGCATTACATCAAGCACAGTGGTTTTAAAATCAACGCCACTTAAAAGATCATGTAGCGGTTGTAAATAAGATGGTGTTAGGCGAATGAATCCAGTAATTAAAAAAGATAAGCTAACGCTTAAAATGGTTAATGCTATAGTTTTAGGGAGTTTCAAAAGCTGCTCATTAACAAATAATGAGAAGGCAGTAACTGCGACAACTCCAGCAAAAATGACGTGATATGACATTAATTTAGTTCCTACTTAAAAAACTTTCTCTGGATTTAAAATATTATTGGGATCTAGTAGTTTTTTTATCGATAATGCTAGTTGATAACTCCTTGAATCATAATATTTAGACAGCCAATGTTTTTTTAGCATTCCAATCCCATGTTCAGCCGAAAAGCTACCATTATATCTATGTACATCAGTATATACGATATTGTTAATTTCAGACTCGATATTTTGTAATTTATTATGATCCATGTTTTTGAATTGGATATTATAATGTAAATTACCATCTCCCAAATGCCCAAAGATGATTATTTGAGCATTTGGATAATGTTTTAGAATATTACTTTCATTGGTTTTTATGAAGTTTTCAACACTGCTAACGGGTAATGAGATATCATGTTTAACTGCAATACCCTCCATTTTTTCAGCAAGGGGGATATTTTCTCGTATGTGCCATAAATTTTGGCGTTCGTTTTCATTACTAGCGAGTATTACACTATCCAAATCTATTGCTAATTCAGATAGCTTATGTACCAGTTCTTCTACACTAAACTCACTATTAGTTTCTATTTCAAATAAGATTATCCATGGTGCAGTGATACCAATATAATGAAAATGTTTATTATGTATTTCCCCCGTCACATGGTTAATAATTTCAAAAGCACAAAGGCTATAGTATTTGTTTAGTAAATTCAGTAATAAACAAGCAGTCGATAAATCATTAACCCCACACATTGCGGTGAAATAACTCTCTGGTTGTTGATATAGTTTGAGAGTTGCTTTAGTTATGACTCCAAGAGTTCCTTCACTACCAATAAAGAGTTGTTTCAAATCAAAAAAAGTATTGTTTTTATGTAAGCTATATAGTTGATTGATAATACTTCCATCATGCAAACATACCTCAAGCCCCAAAACGAGATGTTGCATCATACCGTACTTTATTACATGAACACCACCAGCATTAGTTGCGATATTTCCGCCAATCTGGCAGCTTCCTCGGGAGGCTATAGATAAAGGAAAATATAAACCATTAGTTCTAGCATATTCTATAACCTTATCTAAGGTACACCCTGCTTCAACGGTAATACTTTGATTATTTATATCAATATTGATAATTTTATCTAACCGGCGCAAATTTAAAATAATTTGCGATTTATTACTATCATTTGGTACACTAGCACCACAAAGTGAAGTATTTCCTCCTTGGGGTATTATCCCTACTTTATAAATCGAAGATATTTTTATAACGGCACAAACTTGCTCTATTGTAGATGGAAATATTACTGCAAGGCATGGATTATGATAACGATTTCTCCAGTCAGTTTCATATTGCTTCTTGTTATCTTTTAATATCCCATCTACACCAACACTATTAGTAATCTCATTTATGTAGTGTTCGAGATTAGACATTGTTTAATACCATCTGTAAAATATTAATGCCAGTATGGGTGAGAATTTGTCTTGTACCTGTTGGGCTTGTTATATTAATTTCTGTTAGTTTATTGCCAATAACATCAATTCCCGCCCAAACAATCTTGTGTTGTTTAAGCCACAACGCAACTTCATTAGCTAACTTAAAGTCTTCAGGCGTTAATGGATGCACTTCTCCACGCCCTCCAGCAGCAATATTGCCCCGAATTTGGTTTTCTTGTGGAATACGGTATAAACAGTGTTCAATAACCCGACCATTGACAATGAAAATGCGTCTATCACCATTAATAACCTCGGGGATAAATTTTTGTAGCATTACAGTCTGGGAGTAATACTTGGTACTACTTTCAATAATTGCCCCACAATTTACGTCTTTTGGTGAGATTTTAAATACCCCACGCCCTGCCATTAAATCAAGAGGCTTAATTACACACTCACCATGTTTATTAAGAAAGTCATAGATAATCTGCTTGTTTTTAGTAACTGTGGTTGCTGTAATTAGGTTTGAGAAATTTAAAATACTTAATTTTTCATTAAAGTTACGTAAGCTATGGCTATTATTAACTACCGTTGCACCATTTTGTTCTGCAATGTATAAAAGTTGGGTTAGATAATAGTACTCCATATTAAATGGCGGATCATTCCTAACAAAAACAGCTCGAAACTCATTAAGATTTAGGGTAGAGGTATTTTCATCTTCCATATACCAAGGTAAAACACTATCTGAAATATTTCTCACAAGTATCTTTATCTTATGCGTAATCACCATCGCTTGGTTGTTTTCTGAATATATCTCATTAGGCAATGCAATAAAAATCTCAAATCCCATTTCCTCAGCGGTAACTAATAGTAGATAGGTTGTATCAGTTGCTATTTTAAAGCCATCTAAAGGATCACAGATAAATAATAATTTTTTATTCATTAAAGAAAGCTCCAATATTTGTTGTATTTAGAAATGATACATTACCGATGCTAAAAATGAGCTGGTGCTAGTATCAATAGCATTATTACCGTTATTGTTTTGTGCCATTAGCCCAGCTGAATAGTCCCATTCCAAGCGGTAACCAATATTTGTAAAATCAAATTCGGCTCCAAGACCAAATAACGGAGAGAATCCTGTTGCACCACTATTTAGGTTAGTACAGGCAGAGCATGAGCTTAGATTGCTAAAATTAATCGCATTATAATCATAACCAAGCTTGGTATAAACAGATGTACCATTTAACGAGTCACTAAAAACACTAAATGGTAGATGAAGTAATACCGAAGGGCCAATAATTTGCTGGGTTACGCTATAGGAGTTATTATATTGTCCAAGCCAAGACACATTATAATCAACCTGAAGCCCTAACCATTTGTATATATCGTATCCAAAGTATAATTGTGATGTAAATGATTGTGCATCTTGTACGTTAGTTGTTGGGTTGGTAAATTCTAGAGGAGATACTGCATTTGCAGTAATATCTGAATATCCAGCCCCGATCCCGACATAGTAACCACCTTCAGCACAGGCTAAGTTTGTGATTATTAATAAACATAATAAACGAATTTTTTGTATCAATTTTAGTTCCAAAGTATAATGTTTATCAAATATAATCTAGGATCCACGAGCGATAATTATTTAGAATCTACAGAACTAAACTGTATATCTAATGAACGTAAGTAAGTATGTAGTCCTGCATCTTGCATTGGAATCACATGCGCGGTAACCCCAGACTCATTATGATGTGAGTGCCAGTATCCAGGAGGGGTTATAAATACAGAATTTGGTTGCCATAGTGCTTTAATTGGGTCTACAATTTCACCTTTTTCATTAACTTCCTTACCAATTAACGTATAGCAACCAGGTTGGCATTCAACCGCAAAATCAATAGCTACTGATTGATGGCGGTGTGGTGCTTGTACGTCATCCGGTGGTAAAATACCAAACATTGCCCATAAAACATGGGTAATAGTACGTGTTTGAGGAAATGCCTTATTAGCTAAAAGAATGCTCAAGCGATTGCGTGCACCTGTTTTTGAGTCAATAGCTTTTTGCAAGTTAGCATAAGACTCCTCTTGTGTAAATAAAGTTGGCTCAAATCGTGGAGTACCAGCATTAACTCCTAAATAATTTAATAGTGGTTCGTCATTTACGTAATAAAATGCACTGTCAGTGTCGCCGAAATGTGTAACATTTGAGTTTGCAGGTAGAGTAAAGAAATCACCTGTATTCCAAGGAATAATGAGATCTCCCACGATACTTCGTCCATTTCCACGTATCACATAAAACAAATGAGATGTTGCATTAGCTGATGTTATAATTTTATCCCCAGGTTTAATGCGCACAAAGTTAGCTAGGAGAGCCGGAGATGTAGCTTGATATGGGCATTTTAATTGCTCGCTTATATCAAGTGGAATAACTCTTGTTGGTCCTTCTTCATGTAATGTATGAGGAAAAACTTTAAATGGAACTTCTGCTATAAGACCTGAAGCGATTGGATCAGCTGAAGTTGAGTATTCATAGTAATTAGCACTACTAAATAGTTTTTTTTGATTAAGTTTAGGAGAACTCATTTTTGTATCCTTCTAAAGGTTTTAAAATCCATTTCTATTCATAATGTTTATTTCCTGATTAACTAGATATTTACTTAAACTTTATCATTATCAACCATTAAGTATTTTATCATATTCTTATCATAAAAAATGATTATTTATTTATGACTGTAATATATTTCTTCAATGCAAGCAGATGCAGTAATCTAGTCTCGTTTAGAGGTTTTTAACAATCGACATCATAATGCTTTGCAAAAAAATATTTTAGTACATTATGTTATAATGACGTTTTAATAATCAATTTGTTGCGAAAAATAATTAAATATGCCAAAAATCACCATTAATCCAGATAAAATAGAGTTTAATGTTACAACAGATGAGATAGTACTCCATGCTGGATTAGCTCACAAACTTAATCTTCCTCACGCTTGCAAAAATGGCGTTTGTGGTGCTTGTAAATCAAAGCTTGTCTCGGGTGATGTTATGCTTGATACATATAACCAACGCACCTTAACACCTGATGACATAAAGCAAGGTTATACATTACTATGTAAAGCTCACGCCCAAACAGATTTAGTGTTTGATATTCCCAATGTATTAGATGGCTTTCCTGTGAAAATTATGGCATCTAAAGTCTTATCTGTTAATAAGATACATAATACAGCAGTAATCACTCTAAAACTGCCAGTAAGTTTAGGTTTTGGGTTTCATGCGGGGCAGTACGTAGAGATAATTTTTAAAGGTAAAGCTCGCAGTTATTCAATAGCAAGTTCGCCATTAACTCCTGATGAGATTGAATTACATACTAAATATCATAAAGGTGGCGAATTTTCTGAATATGTATGGAATGAATTACAACCTGATGCTCTCGTTAGATTTAAAGGTCCATTGGGGGCATTCAAACTACAACAATCTAAACAGCCTATGCTTTTAGTGTGTACCGGTACGGGGTTTGCTCCAGTTAAGTCAATTATTGAGAGCTTATATATAAACGATGATAAGCGTGAAATTCATTTATACTGGGGTAATCGTGAAGTTAAAGATTTTTACTTAACTCATTTCTTGGATAAGTGGCGTGAGAAATTAAATATAAAAGTTACTCTTTGCTTATCCAAAGAAAAGCATAAGCAATATTTTAGTGGTTATGTAACCGAAGCTCTTAAAAGTGATTTCAAAGCATTGAAAAATTATGATATGTATGCTTGTGGAAATCCTCAGATGATTGAAGATGCATTCGAGTTAGCTACCCAAAAATTAGAGTTAGATAAAGATAGCTTCTTTTCTGATGCTTTTACACCAGCGATGAAGTAGTCGTATGCTAAATAAAATTACCTTGATTATCTTGTTGCTCTTTGTTGTTGGATGTGGATTTAAAGGACCATTATATATGCCGAATAAAAACACTACAGATACCGAAAGCGCTAGTAGTCACTTTACTTATAACTAAATCTTAAATTAATGGAGTTTTCTAAATGAGTCTTATTGAACTAAAAGTCCCTGATATTGGCGGTAGTACCGATGTTAATGTTGCTGAAGTGTATGTAAAAGTTGGAGATATCATTAATGTAGAAGATAATCTACTTATGCTTGAAACTGATAAAGCTACCATGGAAGTACCAGCGACCTCTAGCGGGCGTGTGGTCGAAATTGCAACCAAGGTAGGTTCAAAACTTAATGAAGGTGATTTAATTTTAAAACTTGAAGTAGCTAATAATAACTCTATTGAAACACCAAAGACTACTGAAACAAATGCTTTATCTGATGTGGCAGCGATTACAGCTCCTAAAACTAGTGATGAAACTGAATGTGATGTTGTCGTAATTGGTGCTGGCCCTGGTGGTTATACCGCTGCTTTTAGAGCCGCTGATTTGGGGCAAAAGGTAGTCCTTATTGAAAAATACTCTACTCTTGGTGGGGTATGTCTAAATGTAGGTTGTATTCCATCAAAAGCACTACTTCACGTTGCGAAGGTAATTAATGAAGCCGAAGAAGTTAGTCATCATGGAGTAACTTTCGGATCACCCAAACTTGATATTGATAAAATTCGAGGTTATAAATCAGGTATTGTATCTAAACTAACAGGTGGTCTGAACGCCCTTGCTAAACAGCGTAAGGTCGACGTGGTATATGGTATGGCAGGGTTTACTTCTGCCCATACATTAGAAGTTGCAAATGATTCTGGACATAAAACTATTCGTTTTAAAAATGCTATTATCGCGGTTGGTTCACAATCATTTAAAATCCCAGGTGTTCCATTTGAAGATGAAAGAGTGATTGATTCAACAGGTGCATTGGAACTAAAAGATATTCCAAAAGAGTTACTA
Source organism: uncultured Neisseria sp. (assembly GCA_964545465.1). Lineage (GTDB taxonomy): Bacteria > Pseudomonadota > Gammaproteobacteria > Burkholderiales > UBA11063 > Aquella. The sequence continues at coordinate 8,855 of CAZJFO010000026.1, read as the reverse complement.
ATTATTGGTGGTGGAATTATAGGGCTTGAAATGGGCGAGGTTTATTCGAGCCTTGGAAGTAAAGTAACGGTAGTTGAATTTGCTGATGGCTTAATCCCTGGGGTTGATCGTGATGTGGTTCGAGTTTTAGAAAGTAGAATCAAAAAACGCTATACTGCGATTTATACTAAGACTAAATGCACAAAAGTTGAAGCAAAAAAAGATGGCTTGTATGTTAGTTTTGAGGGTGATGTTGCTCCTAAAGAACCCGTACGCTTTGATAAAGTGTTGGTTGCTGCGGGACGCAGACCTAACGGAAGAAATATTAATGCTGAAAAAGCTGGGGTAGCAGTAGAAGACAATGGTTTTATCAAAGTTGATAAGCAAGGTAGAACTAATGTGCCACATATCTATGCAATCGGCGACGTGGTTGGGCAACCGATGTTAGCTCATAAAGCAACTCATGAAGGGCGTATTGCTGCTGAAAACTGTGCTGGCCTAAAATCATATTTCGATGCTAGAGCTATACCAGGAGTTGCTTATACTGACCCTGAAATTGCGTGGATGGGGGTAACCGAAACTGAAGCTAAGGCACAAGGGTTAGAAATTGAAGTAGGTAAATTTCCTTGGGCAGCATCAGGTAGAGCTCTTGCTAATGGTCGCGATGATGGGTTTACTAAGATTATCACTGATAAAAAAAACCATAAGATAATTGGAGCTGCTATAGTCGGGGTTAATGCAGGTGAGTTACTCGCTGAAACAGTTTTGGCTCTTGAAATGGATTGTGATATTCATGATGTTGCCTTAACCATTCATGCTCATCCCACATTGTCAGAATCTGTAGCTTTTGCTTCTGAGATTATAGATGGTAGTATTACGGATTTATATATGCCTAAGAAGAAATAATGTTTTTTAAAAATATTGCATTAATTGGCAAGTATCAAAGTAGTGAACTCCAGCTACAGTTGCTAAGTTTAGCTACCCATTTACAACAGTTGGGAATCAAGGTTTATATTGACTCAGATGAGGCTGGGGAATATCCGAACCTATCAGATATAAATATTGGTCGTATTGGTACTTGGGTTGATATTCTTGATTTAGTAATCGTAATTGGTGGAGACGGTACACTGCTATCTGCTGCGAGAGGTTTAGTAAACCATGAGGTTCCAGTCATTGGAATTAACCAAGGTAGGCTTGGTTTTATGACTGATATTGCAAGCAATGATATGCTAAAATCTATTGATGACGTAGTAATTCATGGTAATTATACTCTTGAACAAAGAAGTTTGATCAACGCCCAAATTATTAGAAACACTGTCTCAGTGATGCGAGGTGTTGCACTAAATGATGTGGTTATCTCTCGTGGTGCAATTGGTAATATGATTGAGTTTAATATTAGTATTGATAATCAATTTGTTTTATCCCAAAAGTCTGATGGAGTAATTTTTGCAACGCCAACAGGTTCAACCGCATACTCTTTAGCAGCTGGTGGCCCCATATTGCATCCGGAAGCGAATGTGTTTTCTATAGTACCGATTTGTCCGCAGTCTATGACTAATAGACCGCTTGTAGTGCATGATAATGCCAAGATTGAGTTTGACTTAGTGCGAGAGAATGCAACTCAAATACATTTTGATGGACAAGAGTGTTTTGATCTTGAGTTTGGTGACAAGGTTTTATTATCTAGACACCCTAAGCAGTTTAAAATAATTCATCCTAATGGTTATAATTACTTTCATACTCTACGTACCAAGCTTGATTGGTCAAAACGTGTGTCTTGATAAAAAATATTGATAGGTGGTAAATAATGTTACTAAGGCTTAAGGTTAGCAATTATCTGTTAATAGAACAGTTGGAGCTTGATTTTTTGGCTGGACTAACTGTTGTAACTGGTGAAACTGGTAGTGGTAAATCAATTATTATTGATGCTTTAATGTTGCTTTTTGGAGCTAGAAGACCTAAAGATATAATCCGCGATTCGCAAAAGCATTTGGTTTTTGAGGCGGAGTTTAAACTTTCTAACCTAACAACTGTGAATTGGTTAAAGGCTAATGATCTTGAAGATAGTGACAATTTAGATAGCCTAATATGCCGACGGGTTATTGATCACCAGGGAAAGAATAAAGCGTACGTTAATGGTAATGCCGTTACTAATAGCCAAATCAAGGCTCTTGGCGAATTAATTTTAGATATTCATATTCAATATGCTTCAGTTACTTTGCTTAAATCAGAAACCCAAAGAAACCTCCTAGATGAATATGCTGGTATTGAGACTAAAACTATCTATTCTATATTTAAAGCTCTAAACGATGCTAAACACAAACTAAATCGAGCTTTAACAAAAAGTAAAGAACTTGATGTAGAAAAAGAACGCTTGGAATTATTAATTAGCGAGTTTAATGAGCTAAACTTAAAACTCGGGGAATGGGATGAGATAAATTTGCAGCATAAGCAGTTGGCTAATGCGGGTGAGGTATTGCAAGAGTTTGATTTTGCGCAAAATATTTTGCAAGGCGAGGAGTATGCGATTATCAAAAAAATATCGCTTCTAGGTTCGCGATTACAAAAAATTATACCATATGTTCCTAAGGTCTTAGAGCTTACTAACTTATTGTCTAGTGCTGAGATAGAGCTTCAAGAAATCAGTAACTCATTAGAGGCATTAGCAACAACGATTGAATTAGATCCAGATGGTTTGGCAAAGATTGAGGAGCGGATTAATTTAATTTTTGCTCTAAGTCGAAAACATAAAATACTTCCGGAGCAAATTAGTGATAAACTAAACGAATGGGTACAGGAATTAGAAAATATTACCCATAGTAATGATATTGGATATCTAGAAAAAGAAGTTTTGTGCTTAGAGGTTGAATATACAAAACTGGCTAAAGAAATATCTGTAGTACGTAAAGGCTTTGCAACAGACCTGGGTCTTAAGGTAACTGATTATTTACATAAACTGGCAATTAGCGGCGAGTTTAGTGTACAATTAAACCATTTATTGGAGCCATCAGGGTATGGGCTTGAAAGTGTTGAATATCAGGTATCATTTAATAAAGGTATTGCGGCTCAGGCTTTAGCAAAAGTTGCCTCAGGTGGGGAGTTAAGCCGAACTGCATTGGCTTTGTATTTACTATTATCAGTTCATAACCCGCCAGAGATAATTATTTTTGATGAAATTGACGTTGGAATTGGGGGTAAGGTAGCCTCAATTGTGGGGGAGTTGTTAAATAAACTAGGACGGGTTAAACAGGTTATTTGTATCACCCACCAGCCACAAACTGCTAGTTTTGGTGATAATCATTTAGTAGTAAGAAAACATAATAATCAAGCAATATCATTGGCAGAGGTTACTTATGTTAATTCAGATGAACGAGTTCACGAGATTGCACGGATGTTAGGTGGGGTAAAAATTACTCCAACAACGCTGTCGCATGCAAAAGAAATGTTGTTAAGTATAAATGGAGATAAATAATGTTAAAAGAAAATATTAAAGAGCAAATTAGTAGTCATTTAGGTACAATTTTAAAAGATAATCCATTACAGGATGTAAGAGAAAATATTAAAGCTATAATTATGGCAGTTTTAAATAAATTAGATATTGTAACTCGTGAAGAATTTGACACTCAGCAGAAAGTCCTGCTCGCAACTAGAAAAAAGCTTGAAGAGTTAGAGGAAATAATTAAAAAAATACCCATAAAATAGTTTTTTGCGTACATTACGCAAAATATACCATATTTTTTAGTATATACTTTCTCATTAAAAGGTTGTGTGCATAGTAAAAATCAAATATGGTATAATACTACACATAGCCGATACAATTAGTAAAGGCTAAATATGGGATTAAGTCGAGTTTATTCTCGAGCTATTCAAGGTATGAGTGCTCCTGAGGTGATAGTAGAGGTTCATGTATCTAATGGCTTACCCAGTTTTTCTATGGTTGGTTTGCCAGACACTGAAGTCAAAGAGAGTAGAGACCGAGTTCGCTCTGCAATTCAAATGTCTGGTTTTGATTTTCCAGCTAGACGAATTACTGTAAACTTGGCACCTGCTGATTTACCTAAAGATTCAGGGCGTTATGATTTGCCAATTGCGATTGGTGTATTGTTAGCTAGTGGTCTTATTAAAAGTAAGCTTTGTGTCGAAGAGTTTGAGATTGCAGGTGAGTTAGCACTAGATGGTGATTTACGTAAGGTAAGTGGTGCTCTAGCAATAGCCTATAATGCTGCAACTCGTCGATATATTTTGCCTCTAAAAAGTAGTCTTGAAGCAAACCTTGTTGGTGGGGTTGAGATATATCCAGCAACGAGTTTAAAAGAAGTTATAGCTCATTTAACTGGTGAAAAATTTATAGAACCACTAAAAGACAATGAGTATTTATCCAATGCTGTTTATGATGATGGTATAAATCTTAATGAAGTTAGAGGGCATATAGCGGTAAAAGAAGCTCTTGAAATCGTAGCTGCAGGCCGTCATTCAGTATTGCTAGTGGGTAATCCGGGGTGTGGTAAGTCTATGCTTGCTCAGAGGGTAAGGACTATTTTGCCACCATTAAACCAAGTTGAGGCAGTAGAGTCAGCAGCGATATACTCACAATCTATAGCTGGATTTGATATAAATAATTTTGGTAAAATACCGTTTAGGCAGCCACACCATAGTTGTTCAAGTGCGGCATTAATTGGTGGCGGTGGAATACCCAAACCTGGTGAAATAAGTTTAGCTCATAATGGTGTATTATTTTTGGATGAGATAGCCGAGTTTGAGAGGCGTGCGATAGAGGCGCTGCGAGAACCGATGGAGACAAAAAAAATTCATTTGGCAAGAGCTAGGCAGCAGGTATCATATCTGGCTGATTTTCAGTTGATTGCGGCAATGAATCCTTGTCCATGCGGCAATTACGGACATCCACAGCATGTATGTAAATGTACGCCTGAACAAGTAAATCGGTATCAAGGTAAACTATCTGGGCCTTTTTTAGATCGCATTGATCTAATGGTGCCAGTATCTTATCTTAAGGCTGAAGAGTTAGACTCTTTATCTACAGGTGAAGATTCATCCGTTATAAGGCAGCGTGTCATTGCAGCACGTAAGATACAAATAAATAGGCAGGGTAAGCTTAATTACTCCTTGGGTATTGCGGATGTTAAGAATTATTGTACATTAACCCCTAAAGCTAAAGAGTTATTATTATCTGTAGTTGATAAGCAGGGTTTATCGGCAAGGGTATATTTTAAAATGCTCAAGATTGCACGGACTATTGCCGATTTAGCTAAAGTAGAAATAATAGAGATCGCTCATATAGCGAAGGCTATTCAGTATAAAAAATTGTTTTAATTAGGATATAAATTGAATAAGTTTCTAGTTGGTTTAATATTTGGTATAGCAATAGCTGGTGGTTTGGCGGTGTATCTTAATAATGTACCTACACCTTTTTTAAACAAGTCTCTAGTTGCAAATAGTAGTAATAATAGCTCTGGTATAATGATTTTAGCACCGGGAACTAAGATAAAACCTGAAGAAGATATTAGTAATGCGAGTAAAAATAATGCTTCAGAAGGGAATTATGATTTTTATGATGTGTTACAGTCTCAAAAGGCAGTTGTTAATAAATCAGATGATGTAAATGCAAAGCCAAGTGCTTCATCTCCTACTGCAAAGACTGCGTTTTTTGTTCAAGCTGGTGCTTTTTCGAGCCAAGAGTTAGCCTCTGATATGAAGGCAAGACTTGCTTTACTAGGAGTTGATTCAAGTATAAAATCGCAAACAGCGGGAAACAGAGCTGTTAGTAGAGTATTAATTGGACCATTTGCTAATGAAGAAAATGCTCAAAAAATCATTAATCAACTATCTGATGGGCAGATAAATGCTGCATTAATCAGAGTTAGTAAATAAATAGGAAAGGATATTTATGCAACTAAATCGTCACTTTAACATCAGAAATCTTCTGATTGGTTTATTGGGAGCTTTATTATTAAATAATGCTATTGCTGTAAGCTCACCGCCGATTGTGGAAGGAGTGGATTACACAGTTCTAAATAAATCTGTAGTTAAAAAATCAGAACCTAAAGGCAAAGTTAATGTAAAAGAATTCTTCTCTTTTGTCTGTATCCATTGTAAGGATGTTGAGCCATTAGTAGTAAATAAACTAGTAACCAACAAGAGCATAGATTTGGATAGAATCCATGTTGCTTGGAATCCAGCTACAGAGAGCTATGCGAGATTAAGTGCAACACTTTTAATCATGAAGTTAGATAGATTATATATTCCTGCATTCACTGCCACATTTAGTGAGCGTGATTTGAATGACCCCACTCAATTAAAAGAGTTTTTATCACAAAATGGATTATCGCAAGATCAAATAACTAAGTTTATGTCTACTTACAATTCTTTTACTGTAAACTCAAAAGTATCTGAATATAAAAAACAGATGGAAGCATATAATATAAGTGGCACTCCAGTTTTTATTGTTGGTGATAAATATGTAGTTAGTCCAGCATTACCAATGCGTGCAGTTGATGTGGTTCAATACTTGGTAAAAAAAGCGGCAACTGAGAAATAATGATATAGGATACAAATGATGGATATAGAATTAGCTCGTTTTAACATGGTTGAACAACAAATTCGCCCATGTGATGTTAGAGATGAAAATGTTTTACGCTTAATACGTCAAGTAGGGCGTGAGAAATTCGTACCAGAACAATATAAGCAATTAGCATTTTCTGACTTAGAGGTTCCATTACCAGGTATTCAGGCAATGTTAACACCAAGGGTGGAGGCTATGCTACTTCAAGAATTGGCAATTATGAAGATTGATAAGGTGCTTGAAATTGGTACAGGCAGTGCGTACGTAACGGCAATACTTGCGAAGCTTGCTGATTTTGTATACAGTATTGAGATTGATGAGCAGAACAAGCAATTAGCGATTAATAATCTGACTTATGCTGGAGTTAATAATGTAAGTATTATTAATGCAAATGGTATTAATGGATTACCTGAGAAAGCTCCGTTTGATAAGATTTTTGTTGGTGGTGGGTTACGTACAATCCCCGAAACGCTTAAATCACAGCTTAGAGTTGGCGGTAGACTAGTTGGTATTATGGGTAATAGTCCAGTTTTACATGCAGTATCAATTACTCGTGATGGTGAAAATAAATTTACTCAAAAGAAGTTATTTGAGACTGATACAACATATTTAATAAACGAACAAACGCAACAATTTATATTTTAGGAAGTTAAAATAAATGGCTGATAATGAAAAAGCAAAAGCACTCCAGATAGCACTTGCACAAATTGAGAAACAATTTGGTAAGGGCTCTATTATGCGTATGAATGAAACTCAAATTGCTAATGATATTCAAGTAATTTCAACGGGTTCATTAAGTATTGATTTGGCACTTGGGGTTGGGGGATTACCAAAGGGTAGGGTTGTTGAAATATTTGGCCCAGAATCAAGCGGTAAAACAACACTATGTTTATCAGTAGTAGCTCAAGCACAAAAAAATGGTGGAACTTGTGCATATATTGATGCTGAAAATGCTCTTGATGTAGTTTATGCCCGTAAACTTGGCGTTAAAGTTGATGATATGTTAATTTCTCAACCAGATACTGGCGAACAAGCTCTTGAAATTGCTGATATGTTAGTTAGAAGTGGTGGAGTTGATGTAATAGTTGTTGACTCGGTTGCAGCACTTACTCCTAGAGCTGAGTTAGAGGGAGACATGGGAGATAGCCATATGGGGCTTCAAGCACGCTTAATGTCTCAAGCATTACGTAAACTAACTTCAAATATTAAACGCACCAATACATTAGTTATTTTTATAAATCAAATTCGTATGAAAATTGGTGTGATGTTTGGTTCTCCTGAGACTACAACTGGAGGTAACGCCCTTAAGTTTTACTCATCGGTTCGTCTAGATATTAGACGTACTGGATCTATTAAAAAAGGTGAGGATGTTATTGGTAGTGAGACACGCGTTAAGGTTGTTAAGAATAAAGTAGCACCACCATTTAAACAAGCTGAGTTTGAAATTTTATATGGTGCTGGTATTTCAAGAAATGGTGAACTTATCGAGCTTGGAGTGCTAAATAACATTGTTGAAAAAGCTGGTGCTTGGTATAGTTATAAAGGTGCTAAAATTGGTCAAGGTAAAGATAATTCACGAGAATATTTATCTGAGCATCCTGAAATTGCTGCTGAGATTGAGGCTAAAATTCGAGCTTTATCATCGGGTATTAAAGTAGCAGATGTGCCTTTATCTGAGCGTGAAGCCGAAGCTTTATCTCCTGAGTAAGATCTGGGGTTTTAGTTAAGAGGTATGAATGCTACTAATCTTAAAGACAAGACCTTATACTTCTTATCGAGGCGTGAGTACGCCTATCAAGAGTTACTTACTAAACTCAAAAAGTATTCTGAGAATGAGAATGAGATTAGGCAAGTTCTAGATAACTTGCGGGAATCTGGATATCTTTCAGAGCAGCGTTTTATCCAATCGTTTATTAGTAGCCATGCTCAAAAGCATGGTTTACTAAAAATCAAATATCAATTATCTCAAAAAACTACTGATAGTGATTTAGTTAATCAAATAATTAATGACACTGACTTTAATGAGGTTACAGTTGCTCGTGAGTTATTTAAAAAGAAATTTGGAGCTATTGCAACTGATCGTCATGAACTAGCGAAACAAATTAGGTTCTTACAAAGTAGGGGGTTTAGTTATTCTATAATCAAGCAGGTGATAAATGGATCGTTCGATTAGGGAGTACTAATTGGTACAAATGGGACATAATGGGGTCATCAATAGATCATGGGCGGCTAAACTAGTTCCAACCCCAATTAACAAATTAAGTGCACCAGGTACCAAATGTTACGTAGTTAAACA
>CAZJFO010000025.1:0-20903 GCA_964545465.1 uncultured Neisseria sp. | reverse complement strand
ATTCAAGAAGGTCTACAAAAATGACGTCAAGAAGGGATGCAAATGGCACAAAATATGGTGAAAGAGTTACTTAAATATGGAGTTGATGAGTCTATAGTTGCTAAAGCTTCACACTTAAGCCCAAAAGAACTTGCTGAAATAAAAAAATCCTTAAGTTAACTTCTTATTATCAAGGCAGAATATATGTTTTTAGTTGAAATAAATTATTTGGTTCCAATTGAGGTTGTTGAAGAGCATACGGTATCTCATAGGTCATGGCTTGACGTTGAAGTGTCGCGTGGAAATATACTATTACAGAGTTTAGTGCTACTAGGAGGAATCAATTAATTCAAAGCCTAAAAGCTTAAAAATTGATATCATATTCCATTATAAGTGGAGCATGATCAGAGAATTTGATTTCTTTGAAGACTGTTGCTGATTTTAGGGTTTTTGCAATATTTGGAGTTAATATTTGATAATCTATTCTCCATCCAACATTATTAGTATATGCTAGTCCGCGGTTTGACCACCAAGTATATCCTGGAGTATCAGGGTATAAAGTACGGTAGCCATCAACAAAGCCAATATCAAATAGTCCTCCAATCCATTGACGTTCTTCTGGTAAAAAACCCGAGTTTTTAAGATTTCCCTTCCAGTTTTTTAGGTCAATCTCCTGATGGGCTATATTCCAATCTCCGCAGATTATATATTCTCGTCCAGATTTTAGCTTCTTTTGGAGTAAGGGGTTATAAAAATCCATAAAATGAAATTTATTAGCTTGTTTTTCAGCTCCTGATGAACCAGATGGTAAATATAGTGAAATTATTGAGAAGTATTTAAAGTCAAATTGTATATAACGTCCCTCATTATCAATGCGGGTATTATTTAGGCCAATAACAATATTATCAGGTTTTATTTTAGAATAAATAGCAACCCCACTATAACCTTTTTTCTTTGCTGGATGAAACTCACTATAATAGCCATTAAAATTAATAAGCTCAGGAGGGATGTCTTCAAGGTTAGCTTTTAGCTCTTGTATACAGATTATATCAGCATTTTCTTTAAGAAGCCAATCAAATAAACCTTTATTATTAGCAGATCTGATTCCATTTACATTAACACTTATTATTTTTAGCATAATATCCCTTTTAAATTCATATACTATTACCACATGCATATGCTGATGACCAAGCCCACTGAAAATTATATCCACCAAGCCATCCAGTTACATCAACCACTTCACCAATAAAGTATAAACCTGCTACTGCTGTTGCTTCCATGGTTTTAGATGATAATACAGTAGTATCAATCCCACCCTTAGTAACTTCAGCTTTTTTATAGCCAAGCGTACCATTTGGTTTAAGACTTAACTCATGAATAAAGCCTGAGATAGTAGCAATATCTTTATTTGATAGCTGACATATTTGTTTATTGATGCCCATTATCTTACATAAGCTATCTGCTAGGCGGTTAGACAAAAATTGTTGTAAAAAAGTACTTAATAATTTAGTACTAGTTTTGTTGAGTGTAATTAATTCAATTATATTTTCTGAAGGTAATATATTTATATTTATCTTATTACCAGAATTCCAATACGATGATATTTGAAGAATTGCAGGGCCGCTAAGACCTCTATGAGTTAGTAGTGTCGACTCTGTGAAGCTAATATCATCGCTACTCACCATGCTATTAAATGAAATACCAGATAAATCACTAAATTGAAGTAAATCGTTTGGGTCAATAGCAAAAGGCACTAGTGCTGCTTCTGTTTTTATTACTTTTATAGCAAATTGTTTGGCGATATTATAACCAAATGCTGTTGCCCCAACCTGTGGCATAGCTAAGCCACCTGTTGCAATAACTAAAGTTTCAGTCTCAATAATGCCATTACTTGTACAAACTTTAAACCCCATAGCTGATTTATCTATTTTGTCTACACTAACTCCCATCTTGCGAACTACGCCATTGCTGGCACATAAAAAATCAAGGAGTTTAATTATATCTTCAGCACTTGTGTCGCAAAATAATTGTCCAAGGGTTTTTTCATGGTAAGCAATATTGTAATTATCTAATAACTCACAAAAATGCTGTGGTGTATAGCGTGACAGTGCTGAAATACAAAAGTGTGGATTTGAAGATATATATGAGCTTGGCTTCGTATATAAATTGGTAAAATTACATTTCCCCCCGCCGCTAATTCTAATTTTTTCGGCGAGTTTTTGGCTATGGTCAATTAAAAGAACTTTTTTACCTTTTAACCCTACTTTATATGCACACATTAGCCCTGCGGCACCAGCACCAATTATTATACAGTCATATTTTTTTGTCATGAGTTATTATAACCTCTTTATCTTAAATTCAGTTGAGTTTATTAACAAAAAATATGTTAAAATAGCGAATTGTTTCTTCATATGAATAGGTTAAAGGTGTCACAAAAAAAAATAAAATTTACACAAGCTAAATTTGAATATTTTTTATTACAAATAAATCCTAATACTGAATTAGCTGAAATACAGTCTAAATTAAATGGTTTCAAAAAATTAGATCAGAAAAATGCCTGTATTGTATTATCGATAGATGGTGAAACCGCGGGTAATGTACTTGAGGAAATTGTTCAAGGTATTATTGTAATAGCTAATAAATTAGAGCTAAATTTTCATTCTATTTTAAGAAATGATTTTATTTATGCAGATAATATTGCAGGTGTTCAGGTAATAAATATCCCTGAATCAGAAAAACTATCGGAGCATGTCTTTAATAAAACATTACTTTATTCGGATCCACTAAGAAGTGGTATGAAATTAGTAAATGATGGTGATATTATAGTTACATCATTTGTATCGGATAATGCGGAGGTTATTGCTGCAGGTAATATTCATATATATGGCGAAGCTAAAGGTCGACTGGTTGCAGGATCTGGTGGTGACAAAACAGCACGTATATTTGTTGGTAAATTTAACGCTACATTAATTTCTATTGGCGGTATTTACCGAACGATTGATGAAAAATTGGCTGACAATATATTTCATAACCCAGTTATGATTTCACTAGATAATAAAAATCGTTTAATTATTGAGCCAATGGCACATTAATCACATTAATTATTTTGGAGTTTCTATGGCTAGAATAGTAGTTATTACCTCAGGTAAGGGTGGAGTTGGAAAGACTACCACATCGGCAAGTTTTGCAACAGGTTTGGCACTTAAGGGGTATAAAACAGTTGTTATAGATTTTGATATCGGATTACGTAATTTAGATCTAATAATGGGGTGTGAGCGTAGGGTAGTATATGATTTTGTTAATGTAATTAATGGTGAGGCTACGCTTCATCAAGCCCTTATTAAAGATAAAAACTGTGATAATTTATTCATATTAGCCGCTTCACAGACTAAAGATAAAGATGCCTTATCTGAGGATGGCGTTGCTAAAGTTATTCAAGACCTTTCTGAAGAGTTTGATTATATTATTTGTGATTCACCTGCAGGTATTGAGCGTGGTGCATTTTTAGCTTTATATTATGCAGATGAGGCGGTGGTTGTAACTAATCCTGAAGTATCATCGGTTCGTGATTCAGATAGAATATTAGGGCTTTTGGCATCTAAATCAAAAAGGTCTGAGGATGGCTTAGAAAAAATTAAAACTCATTTACTTATTACGCGCTACAATCCTGAACGTGTAGAAAGTGGTGAAATGCTATCTATAACTGATATCGAGGATATTTTACGTATCCCAGTTATTGGGGTTATTCCTGAATCAAAAGATGTATTACAAGCGTCAAATACAGGGACTCCAGCAATTAATTTAAAAGGTACAAGTGTATCAGAGAGTTATAGTGATGTTGTTGCTAGGTTTTTGGGGGAAAGTAAGGCATTACGATTTACAGTTGCACCTAAAAAAGGTTTATTAACACGTATATTTAAGGGAGGGCGTAAATAATGTCTTTACTTGATTTACTTTTTACACGCAAAAAACCAACTGCAGGTATTGCTAAAGAACGGTTACAAATTATTCTAGCTCACCAACGTGCAGTTGATCAATGTGGCTTTAGTGATGCTGCACAACCTAGCTGGTTACCTGAGCTGCAACAAGAGTTATTAGCTGTTATTGCTAAGTATACAAAAATTAATACTGAAGATCTTAAAGTTCATTTGGAAAAACGCGATAATTTGGAATTATTAGAAATAAATGTAACTTTACCAGAAAAAATTGGAGGAAATAATGTCAGTGCATCATAAATTAATTATCTTAGGTTCAGGCCCTGCCGGCTATACTGCAGCAATATATGCAGCAAGAGCTAATATGAATCCTGTTATTATAACGGGAATGGAACAAGGTGGTCAGTTAATGACTACTACAGATGTAGAAAACTGGCCAGCTGAACTAGGTGGAGCAGTAGAAGGTCCTGCACTAATGCAACGGTTTCTGGATCACTCAACAAAGTTTGGTACCGAGATTATCTTTGATCAGATTGAAAGTGTTGATTTAAAGAATAAACCTTTTAGGCTTGTTGGTGGTAGCGAAGAGTACACTTGTGATGCTTTGATTATAGCAACAGGTGCTAGTGCTAAATATCTAGGGCTTGATTCTGAAGAAAAATACAAGGGGCGTGGGGTTTCAGGTTGTGCTACTTGTGATGGTTTTTTCTATAAAAATGAAGATGTTGCTGTTGTTGGTGGCGGTAATACAGCAGTTGAGGAAGCATTATATTTAGCCAATATTTGTAATAAAGTGGTTTTGGTTCATCGTCGGGATAGTTTTAAATCAGAAAAAATTCTTGTTGATCGCTTGATGAAAAAAGTTCACGAAGGTAAAATAGTTCTTAAAACTGATTCGCAAGTAGATGAGATACTTGGGGATGCTAAAGGTGTTAATGCACTTAGGATTAAACATAATACTGGTGGTTTTGAAGAAATAAAACTTTCAGGTGTTTTTATAGCTATTGGTCATAAGCCAAATACTGATATTTTTGAAGGTCAAATAAAGTTAGACCATGGTTATATTATTACAGAAAGTGGGCGTCATGGTAATGCTACTCAAACATCAATAAAAGGTGTTTTTGCAGCAGGTGATGTCCAGGATATGATTTATAAACAAGCGGTTACCTCATCAGCAAGTGGGTGTATGGCAGCACTTGATGCTGAGTTGTATTTAGATAGCTTATAATTGTTAAGGTCATTTTTAAAGTTGAAAATTAATGCTTAAAATAGGTCAAGGTTTTGACTTACATCGCTTGGTACCAAGACGTAAGTTAATATTGGGTGGAGTAGAAATACCATTTGATAAAGGGTTACTTGGTCATTCTGATGCAGATGTTTTAACTCATGCAATTATCGACTCTCTAATTGGTGCCGTTGCAATGGGGGATATAGGAAAGTTTTTTCCAGATACGGATAAGCAATTCAAAGATGCCAATAGTTGTATTTTACTTAAAAATGTTATTAATAAAATTACTAATGATACTGGCTACAAAATAAATAATATTGATACTACAATTATCATTGAGGCTCCTAAATTAAGGAGTTATATAGATAGCATGCGAAAAAATCTAGCTAATATACTTGAAATAGAAATTGATCAAATTAATATTAAAGCCAAAACTAGTGAAGGTATTGGTGTTGTTGGGCGAGGTGAAGCTGTAATTGCTGAGGCTATCGCTCTCTTAATCAGATAAATATTTATATAAAAGGTTATTCATGCGAATTAAACAGTTAAATAAAATTATATTGGCTGCAGTTTTGGGTATGTCTATGGTTGGCTATGTTTATGCTATAGATGACACTAATGCTTCGGAGACATTAAGTACTAGTATACCGGTTGATGAGATTAATAATTTTGCTAAAGTATATGCCATAGCTCAAAACTATTATGTTGAGAGTGTTAATGATAAAAAAATGATTAAGGGAGCTATTAATGGCATGCTTACTAATCTTGATCCACATTCATCATATCTAGATAAAGATGATTTTAGGCAATTAAACGAAATGACAGCAGGGTCTTTTGCTGGTCTTGGTATTGAAGTTAGTCGTGAAAAAGATGATGGTATTAAGGTTGTAGCACCTATTGATGGCACTCCTGCATTTAAAGCTGGGATAAAAAGTGGGGACTTGATAGTTAAGATTGATAATACTCCTGTAGCAGATCTTAGCCTTGATGATGCAATAAAAAAAATGCGAGGAACTGTTGGAACTAAGGTTTCAGTTACGGTCTCTCGAAAAGGTGAGTTAAAGCCACTAAAATTCAGTATTATTCGAGCTACAATATCAGTTAAGAGTATAAAATATACTATGTTGGCTCCTAATTATGCTTACATTAGAATTACTAACTTTCAAACTGATACTGTAGAGAATCTTGTTACTGCATTAAAAAAAATAGCTATTCAAAATCAAAGTTTAAAAGGATTAGTAATTGATTTACGGGATGATCCAGGTGGGGTTTTACAGGGTGCTGTAGGTGTTGCTGGAGCATTTTTACCCGCAAATAGAATGATTGTCTATACTGCAGGTAGGGCGCCAAATTCGAATCAAAAATTCTATGCAAAACCAGATGATTATTCTAGTTCTGAATCAAAGCCTGATATTTTATCTCAAGTTCCTCATATATTTAAAACTATTCCTATGGTTGTATTGGTAAATCAAGGTACAGCTTCAGCTTCAGAAATCGTATCTGGAGCATTACAAGATTATAAGAGAGCCAAAATAATTGGGACAACTTCGTTTGGTAAGGGCTCAGTTCAAACTGTAATTCCACTCTCAGAAGATACTGCTGTTAAATTAACAACTGCACTATATTATACTCCTAATGGACGTTCAATTCAAGCAAAAGGAATTAAGCCCGATATTATTGTGAAGAGTGAGTATAGTGATATTTATGATAGCTGGGATTTGTCCGAAGCAAATTTAGATCATCATTTAGATAATCCTACCAATACAGTACAAGTTACTAAAGATAAAGATAATACTCCAGTTATTTCTCCTCCAAAACAAATTAGTACCCAAGAGGAAGTTAAGGCTAAAATGAAGCAACAAAAATTACGACATCCAAAAGTGGTAAAAGAAGATGTTGCAACTATTGATTTAGCTACTGATTTCCAGTTACGCTGGGCATTAAATATTTTGGAAGGTAAACCATTACCTCCTCAGACTAAGTCTCATAATTAGAAAGGTCACATTATTAGTTATATTATTTCACCAAGTATTTTATCAGCCGATTTTGCTAAGCTCGGTGATGAAGTTACCAATGTTATCAAAGCAGGTGCTAATTGGATCCATTTCGATGTTATGGATAATCATTACGTACCAAATCTAACATTTGGGCCAATGATATGTAAGGCTATTAAGCCATATGCTAAAGATGCTTTGATTGATGTGCACTTAATGGTATCTCCTGTAGATGCATTAATTCATGAGTTTGCTAAAGCAGGTGCGGATATTATTGTATTTCATCCTGAAGCAACACTACATCTTAGTCGCAGTCTTAGTTTAATTAAAAGCTATGGATTAAAAGCTGGATTGGCTTTTAATCCTGCAACTAACCTTAGTTATCTTGAGTATACTATTAATGATATAGATTTAGTATTACTAATGTCGGTTAATCCTGGATTTGGAGGGCAGTCATTTATTCCATCAACTTTGGATAAAATACATAAAACTCGTGAGTTGATTACAGCTTCAGGGCGTGATATTATTCTTGAAGTTGATGGTGGAGTTAAAGTTGATAATATAAGTCAAATTGCTGATGCTGGTGCTGATTCTTTTGTTGTCGGTAGTGCTATATTTGGTTCGTCTGACTATAAAATGGTTATTGATGCAATGAGAGCAAATCTAGGTGTTGAAAGTACGCTAAAAGCACGTTGACGGGAATTGTGAGTCTGGGCAAAGGTCTTTCTGTATACCGCGAGGTGTATCTGTGTGAAACGCATGCAAACTAGCAATATCAAGTTGTATTAATTTATTGCCTTCTAACTAAGTTTTTTAGGGTAAATATTTCTGCAAGTTCTAACATTTTATCATGGGATTAAATTTATGAGTTCTGAAATTAAACTTAAAAAAAGCATGTCTACTTTTTCATTGATGATGACTGGAATTACTTCTATTGTAGGTTCTGGGTGGTTATTAGCAACGCAGAAGATTACTGCTGTTGCTGGTCCTGCTGGAATTCTTGCTTGGATTGTAGGGATGTTTGTAGCAGTTTTGATTGCGTTTTTTTGTATAGAAATTGGTACAGTAAATCCTTCTGCTGGAGGGGTTGGTTATTACTCAGGGCTTACACATGGACGCTTTAGTGGTTTTATTACTCAGTGGGTAAACTGGTTAAGTGTTTTGGCTGTTCCAGCTGTTGAGGCTCAAGCAATTGTACAGTATTTAAGTAAAGTAAGCTCATGGTGTCAGGGCTGGTACGATATTAATGAAAATATATTATCATCAACTGGGATTATAGTTGCTATTGGTTTTATGCTGCTATTTATGGGGGTTAATTATTTTGGCTCAAAACTATTTACTAGATTCAATAATTCATTAACAATAGTTAAAATAGTTATACCTGTTTTAACTATTGTTGTTTTATTGTTTTCGGGATTCCATGTTGATAATTTTGGACATTCAGTGCATGATTTTGTGCCTTATGGTTGGAGTGCTGTAGGAAGTGCTGTTATTAGCTGTGGTGTAGTTATGTCATTTAATGGCTTTCAATTACCGCTAAACTTTTCTGAAGAAATAAAAAATCCTAAACGTCAGTTACCAATAGCTATTATTGGAAGCATTTTATTTACCTTTGTCTTGTATGTTGCACTCCAAGCCGTTTTTATTGGTTCGATTAATCCTGAGCAGTTAGCTAATGGGTGGCATGGAGTTAACTTCCGCTCCCCATATGTTGATTTACTATTGGCTGCTAATTTTCAAGTTATGGCTTGGGCGGTTATGAGTACCTCAGTAGTTGCTCCTGCTGCTTGTGGAGCAGCATTTGTTGCTTCAGCATCAAGAATGGTTTATGCCCTTTCAAGAGCTAGATTATTACCCAATTTTTTAGGTGAGTTAAATAGTAAATATTTAGTACCTAGGGCTTCTATATTGGTTAATTTTATGTTGGGCAGTACGTTTTTATTTATGTTTAAAGGCTGGACGCAGTTAGTTGCGGTAATTTCAGTATTACATATTTTTTCTTATTTATCAATGCCGGTTGTTGTGGTTGCCTATCGAGCTCAACAAGCAGAAAATTTATCAAAGATTGATAATTTTCGTTTGCCATTTGCACCCCTTTTTGCAGTATTAGTGATGTTTGTACTGTCGTTACTATTATTTTTTGCAGCTTGGCCGAGCATTGGTTATATGTCTATATTATTAATTCCGGGGTTAATGTTTTTCTTTTATTATGAAAATAAAAATAATGGTATTAAAAATATGTGGACACTTATAAAGAGTGGTTCATGGTTACTTTATTTTACGATTGGAATTAGTATTATTTGCTACTTAGGTAATAATAAAGATCATAATCTAATTGATTTAACAACTTCAATAATTTTATTACTCTTGTTATCTTTAACAAGTTTTATGTACGGGGTTTTTTCACCACTTAAAAATCGCTGTATAAACTAATAGTCACATTCTAATTTTATTTAGGAAATATATGTCTTTTACAAATCTCAATTTAGCTCCAGAAATTTTACGTGCAGTAAATGAACTAGGCTACACAACCCCAACACCGATTCAAAATGCTGCAATACCTGTAGTTTTAGCTGGTGGTGATCTGATGGCAATGGCACAAACTGGAACAGGAAAGACCGCAGGTTTTACTCTACCATTACTACATATGCTATTTTCAATGGCACCTTCTCACACGGGGCGTCCTTTGGCTTTAGTATTAGTTCCTACACGGGAGTTGGCGCTACAGGTGCAAGAGAGTGTTAATGGCTATGGTAAATACCTAAAATTAAATTCTATGTCTATGATAGGTGGCGTTAATATTAATCCTCAGATCAAACAGCTAAGAGGGAAGGTCGATATTTTAATTGCGACTCCAGGGCGTTTGCTTGATCATGTTACTCAAAAGACATTAGATTTATCACAAGTTAAGATACTTGTGCTTGATGAAGCAGATCGTATGCTTGATATGGGTTTTGTACGAGATATCAAAAAGATTTTGGCATTGTTGCCTAAGAAGCGTCAAAATTTATTATTTTCAGCTACTTTTTCTGATGAGATTAAAGCTCTTGCAGATGGTTTACTTAATAAACCAGCGATGGTTGAAGTTGCAAGACGTAATACTACTGCTGAAATGATTACTCATAAAGTACATCCAGTTGATAATGACAAGAAAAAAGCACTTCTTGCTTATCTAATTAAAGAATATAATTGGCATCAAGTATTAGTATTTACTCGTACTAAGCACGGAGCTAATAAATTAGCGGAATACTTAGATAAAAATGGGCTTTCGGCTCTTGCAATTCATGGCAATAAAAGTCAATCAAATCGAGTTAATACTTTGGCTAAATTTAAGGATGGTTCATTACAGGTTTTGGTGGCTACAGATATAGCTGCACGTGGCCTTGATATAATTGATTTACCACATGTAGTTAATTTTGAGTTGCCGAATGTACCTGAAGATTATGTACACCGTATTGGAAGAACAGGGAGAGCGGGGCAAACTGGTGATGCTGTTTCATTAGTATCCAAAGATGAGAAAAAACTACAAATAGCAATAGAGAAATTACTAAAGAAAAAAATTGATGAAGAGATAGTTGTAGGTTTTGAACCAAATCCAAATGCCCCAAGCATGGCTCACACCGATATAACAAATAGCCGCAATAAACCAAGAAGTGCTGTAGCAATTAATCGAAGTAATAGTACAAGAAATGCTAATGCTAGTCGTGGAGGTTTTAAGAGATAAGCTATTTTTTAGCTAATAGTTTGTCAATTTGGTTGGCAAAAGCGTGAGTGTCATCTTTAGAAAAGGTTTTTGGACCACCTGAGATAAGTTGATCATTTCTCAGTTGTTCCATCAAGTTTCGCATTGCAAGTTGGTGTTTGATACTGTCTTTGGTATATAAACGCCCTCGAGGATTTATCGCAACGCCATCTTTATTAATAACATTTGAAGCTAGTGGGATATCAGCGGTAATAACTATATCCTCTGCATTAATCATTTCAACTATTTTATTGTCAGCTTCATCAGGTATTTTTGCAACTTGAATAACTCTTATTAGTGGTGAAATAGGTATTGGTATGTATTGGTTGGCAACTAATATAAGCTCAGTATTGGTTCTGATTGCTGCCTTATATAATATTTCTTTTATAGGTTTGGGGCAAGCGTCGGCATCAATAAATATTCGCATTGTGTCTCCATGTTGTATTAATTTTATAGTTTAAACCATCAATATTAGTGCTTAAAATTAATTTTAACACAATTATGTGCTGTGTTCGTGCTAAAATTGCGTATAAATTAAGTGTTTTTTGAGGGTTGAGTTCTTATGTTGTCAAAGTTTGGGGTTTTGGGGTTGTTGTCTTTAAGTGTTGTGGTAGGATGTAGCGTATCAAGTCCGTATAATCCAAATTATAAGCATCCATTTAAGGGTGCTTTAATAAATAATATTGATGACCGTAAGGCATTATGCATAAAAATTTCTGAGACTTTGGAAGATGAAGGTTATAACGTAGATCATATAGGAGTTGCGTGTGATCATTATAGTGTACTAATTGTCGGTGAAGTTGATAGTGAAGTTACTAAAAATAAAGTTGCTAAGTTAATAAAATCTATTCCTTCAGTAAAAGAATATAATGACTATTTAACTATAAATACTAAACCTGCTTTATATATAGATAGAACTGCTGGTGATGCTGCAAAAGCTAGACTTGATAATCAAGCCAATATTTCTCTAGAGAATTTGAAAGTTGCTGTTGTTGCCGGTAGTGCATATATAATGGGTAGTATCAAAACTGACCAAGTAAAGGATCTAAAGTATGCAATAGATGGGATTTATGCAATTAAAGGAATTAATAGGGTTGTTAACCTAACCAAGGTAACTCCTTATGATACTGGTGATTCATTTAATAATTAGCTAATGTCTAATTGGCATTATTAGGTGCATGGTTCCCAAACCTTATATGACAAGATGTATCACGTTTGGGGTCCCCTTCATCCTCTTATAATACTGCCGCTAATTCAGCTCCTTGACGAATTGCAAATTTAGCATCTAATTCATGTGCTTCAAAAGCTCCTCCAATTACATGTGATTTAACATTTTTTGCTGCCAATTCAACCGCTAATTTATTATAGCTATCTTGTCCGGCACAGATAATAATATGATCTACAGCTAGAACACAATTCTTACCATCTTTTATAAAATGAAGTCCAGTATCATCTATCTTGGTATATTTTAAGTCAGAAAGCATTTTTACTTTGTGTTTTTTTAGGGAAGTACGGTGTATCCAGCCCGTAGTTTTACCAAGCTTTTTACCGAGTTTTCCTGGAGTTCTTTGACATAGATATATTTCTCGTGTTGTATGTGGTACAACTTTGTGACTTAATAATCCACCTCGAGTGCTAAGTGTATAATCAATTGCCCATTCTTGCATAAAACTTATCGCATCTTGAGTTTCTAATTTATTATGAAGTAGATATTCAGCTACATCAAAACCAATTCCGCCTGCACCAATAATTGCAACTTTATCACCAACTGGCTTCTTATGCTTAATTACATCAATATAACTTAGTACCTTAGGGTGATTAATACCATTTATTTGAAGTGCTCTTGGAGTGATTCCAGTCGCTATTACTATCTCATCAAATTTATCTGATATTAACTTATCAGTTGTAACTTCATGTCCAAGTTTAAGATTTATAGCGTATTTTTCAATTTTGGTTTGATAATAGCGTAATGTTTCATAAAACTCCTCTTTACCAGGTATTTGTTTGGCTATATTAAACTGCCCACCAATACTATTTTCTTGGTCAAATAAGGTAACTGTATGACCACGCTTGGCTAAAGTTACAGCTGCTGATAGTCCTGCAGGTCCAGCACCTACAACTGCAATGTTTTTAGCATATAATGTTTTTGTATAAATCAGTTCCGTTTCATGACATGCACGAGGGTTTACCAAGCATGATGCTACTTTGCCCACAAAGACGTGATCAAGACATGCTTGATTGCATCCAATACACGTATTTATTTCATTACTTCTATCAGACATCGCCTTTAGCACAAAATTACTATCTGCAAGCATTGGGCGTGCCATAGATACCATATCAGCTTCGCCCTTGGCTAAAATATCTTCTGCTTTATCAGGGGTGTTAATTCGATTGGTAGTAATTACGGGTATCTTTAATTCACTACGGATTTTTTGGGTTGCAAATGTGAAGGTACCTCTTGGTACCATTGTTGCAATTGTAGGTATTCTTGTCTCATGCCAACCAATACCTGTGTTAATTAAAGTTGCACCAGCTTTTTCAATTTCTTTAGCAAGAATAACGATTTCATCCCACGAGCTACCATTTTCTATCAAATCCATTAGTGAAAGACGATATATAATTATAAATCTAGGTCCTACTTTTTCTCTTGTTAGTTTTACGATTTCTATTGCAAAACGCATTCGATTTTCGTAGCTGCCCCCCCATTTATCATTGCGTTTATTAGTTTTTTCAACTAAAAATTCATTAATAAGATACCCTTCAGACCCCATTATCTCAACTCCGTCATAACCAGCATCTTTAGCTGATAGTGCACAATTAGCATAGTCATTAATTGTGCTTTCAATCATAAAAGATGGTAGGCGCCATGGTTTAAAGGGGCTAATAGGTGATTTGATAGCTGATGGTGCAACTGCTAGTGGGTGAAAAGCATAGCGACCTGCATGAAGTATTTGGAGTGCTATTTTACCACCCTCATCATGTACTGCATTTGTAATGAGCTTATGTTTTTCTATTTCTTTCTTGGTGGTTAGTTTGGATGCAAAAGGTGCTACCCATCCTGAAATATTTGGGGCAACACCACCTGTTACAATAAGTCCAACGCCGCCTTTAGCACGCTCTTTATAAAATGCTGCTAACTTATAAAAACCGTTTTTTTCTTCTTCAAGGCCAGTATGCATAGAGCCCATTAATACACGGTTTTTTATAGTAGTAAATCCTAAGTCAAGTGGAGAGAGGAGGTTTGGGTATTTGCTCATAATTATTCAATCCTAGCATTAATTTATTATAGGTAGTTATAGTAGCATAAAATTAAGCTAGATGTTAAAGCAAAAAGTGGATGATTCAGGTTATAATATCTAAATATTAAAAAATTATGGGATACGTTTATGCTAACAATCTATATTCTACTAGCTGTTATTATATTGCTTCAACTATTTGGAATATTAAAAAAATCGCCAGTTGATAATACTATTATGCTTCGTCTTGATACTTTACCAGAGCTAATAAAAGAAAAAACCAATAACGTCGTATTAGAAAACAATCAAAAACTATTAAATGGAATTAATTTACTTAGCGATGGTATTTACAAGGAGTTTAATCAATTACAAGTAGAAATTTTAATTCGTCTAAATCAAAATAATGAGAATTTACTTACTAAGTTTAATCAGTTAAATACTGATATTAAAACAAATTTGAATACCGATGTAGGTAAATTGGTTGAAACTTTGAGGATTGAGTTAGAGCGAATGAACGCTAAAGTCGAAAATAAACTAAAAGAAGGCTTTGCTCAAACTAACCTTACATTTAATAATGTATTGATACGCTTAACTAAAATAGATGAGGCACAGAAGAAAATTGATGAATTATCAGGGGAAATTATTTCATTACAGGATATCTTAACCGATAAAAAAACTCGTGGTATTTTTGGGGAAGTACAATTAAACCAAATACTTATTGCAGCTTTTGGTGAGAACAATACTAAGCTATACGATACGCAGTATAAGCTTGGTAATGGTAATATTGCTGATGCAATGCTTTTAGCTCCTGAGCCATTAGGTAAGATTGCTATTGATTCTAAATTTCCCCTTGAGAACTATCGACGGATGATAGATAATACCATATCACAAGAAATGCGGATCCAGCATGAAAAAGATTTTGAAGCCAATATTAAAAAACATATTGATGATATTGCAAATAAATATATTATTGTGAATGAAACCAGTAAACAGGCGGTAATGTTTATCCCAGCGGAGGCTATTTTTTCCCAGATTCATGCCTATCATGACAAACTACTTGATTATGCTCAAAAAAGACAGGTATGGTTAGCTTCACCCACAACGCTAATGGCAATGTTAACTACGATACAAGTAGTTGTAAAAAATATGGAACAATCTAAACATGCTAAGATTATACAAGAGAATTTAAACCTACTCAGTGAAGAATTTAATCGCTATAAAATCAGATGGGATAATCTAGCCAAACACATTGATACAGTATCAAAAGACGTTAAAGATATCCATAATACAACAGCTAAAATCGGAAATAAATTTGATAGTATAGCCAAAGTTGAGTTGTTGGGTATTACTGAATCTTAAGCCCCATTTTTTAGTTGAAGCAAGAGTAATGTCTTCTTAGGTCAATATGGTATATAATACTGTTAGGAGTATTAAAAATGAGTGATAAGGAACAGATTAAAATGGATTATAGGTACTATAATTGGCACTGGTATTACCATCTGCGGTCTAATGGTAACCATTGCCGGTTTTATATTTAAGGCACTTCACTAAGTAACGACTGGATAAATTATATTACTATCTCTTGAACCGAGTGCAGATGTAGTGTTCTCTTTGGATAATGTCCGTATTTATTAAAAAGCTTTTTGAGTGCAGTATTACCAATAATTTTATGAAACAAAGGTTAAATTGGTGATTTAATTAACTACCCCATATGATGATAACGCAGTTAGTAATGGTACATATTTTCAAAAGGTTTATTTTATGTTAGATCATTTATATACAGATTTATTTATTAACTCTACTTGGGTTAAAACTACTAAAACATTTGAAGTAACTAACCCTGCTAATGGAGATTTATTAGCAAATATTAGTTATGCTGGAAATAAAGAAATTGAATTAGCCATAGAAAGTGCTCATATGGCTTTTAAATTATGGAAAAATCAAACAGCTTCTTTCAGAAGTAAAAAATTAATGGCATGGCATAAAGTTATTATGGAACATAAGGATAAACTTGCTGAAATTATAACTTTAGAGTGTGGTAAGCCTTTGGCAGAGTCATTGGTTGAGGTCGTGTATGGAGCTTCTTTTATAGAGTGGTCAGCTGAACAAGCTAAGAGAGTTGATGGTTCTATTATTAATAGCTCATTACCTAATTCTGAAATCAATGTAACCTTTGAGCCTGTTGGAGTTGTAGGTGCAATAACGCCGTGGAATTTTCCATTAGCAATGATTGCACGTAAGATTGCTCCAGCAATAGCTAGCGGGTGTTCTGTGGTAATTAAGCCATCGGAACTTACTCCATTAACAGCAATGTACCTTGCACATTTATCTACTTTAGCAGAGTTTCCTGAAGGGTTAATTAATTTTATAGTTGGTAATCCAGTAGAAATTGGAAATAAACTAACAAGTGATGCACGTATTCGTAAAATAACTTTCACTGGTTCTACTCGTGTTGGTAAGCTGTTGCTTTCTCAAAGTGTTGATACTTTAAAGAGATTCTCACTAGAATTAGGTGGTAATGCACCTTTTATAGTATTTGCTGATGCAGATTTGGATGCGGCAATTGAAGGATTAATTAAATGTAAGTTTAGAAATGCGGGGCAGACTTGTGTATGTGCCAATCGTATCTATGTAGAGCAACCAATTTATGATAAATTTGCTTCTAAACTAAAAGATGCTGTAGCTAAGCTAGTTATTGGTAATGGAATGAATAAAGGTACTAATATTGGCCCTCTTATAAATATGATGGGTAAACAAAAATTTTTAGATCATGTAAAGGATGCTAAGGATAAAGGTGCAATGATATATTTTGGTGGTGAGCCCATGGATGGGCAATTCGTAAAGCCAGTGATTTTAACTAATGTTACAGATAATTGTATCTTGTCTAATGAAGAAACATTTGGTCCTCTTGCACCATTATTTTCTTTTACGACTGAAGATGAAGTTGTAGAAAGAGCTAATAATACTAAATTTGGATTAGCTGCTTATTTTTATACTAGTGATTATAAGAGAATTAAACGTTTACGTGGGGCAATTGAATCAGGAATGATAGGAATTAATACCGGGACAATATCTGCTGAAAATGTGCCATTTGGTGGGATCAAGGAGTCAGGGTATGGGCGCGAAGGTGGAAAGCTTGGTATATATGATTTCGTTGAAGCTAAATATACTATGAATAAATTTTGATAAACTGCTAGATAGATGTGGTTTTGGTATGCAATAAGTGCTTCAGTACTTTGGGGTTTAAACTATGTTGGACGTCAATATTTACTTAATTATTTAACTTCTTTTGAGATATTGTTTTTAGAGTCACTTATACTAGTTGTAGTTCTTTTTATATGGTTTTATTTTAATCATGAAGTAAAAGGAGTATTTATAAAATTAAATAATTTGAAGTTACTGGCAATATTTTTATCTTGTGCCGCAATTTATGTTCTTGCGGTTATATGTATTTTTAAAAGTATTACCCTAAGTAATGCAAGTTATGCTGCGATTATAGAGGCATGTTATCCAATTTTTACTATGATTTTTGCTTACTTAATCTTAGGAGAAGTGCAGTTTACTCTAACTTCATTGATTGGGTGTGCTTTTATTTTAACTGGTCTTGTTATTGTAAGTTCCGGTTAAGGCTGAGTTCTAAGTTAGTAAGCAATCTTGATATTTATCCATAAGGCTACTAAAACTTGCTTTGTACGAGTTTTAGTAGTTATTTCTAATGTTGGGTTTTTACTGCTGTACCAGTATCTATAGTGATACCCAGATGTTGTGCAACAGTTTGTCCTATATCAGCGAAGGTGTCACGAATTCCAATATCATGACTAATGCCAGAGTTGTACATTATAAATGGAATATATTCTCGTGTATGATCAGATCCATGCCATGTAGGGTCACAACCGTGATCAGCTGTCAAAATTAATATATCCTCATTATTTAAATTCATGATGATTTCAGGTATACGAGTATCTAGGTATTCAAGAGCCTCTTTATAACCTTCAGTATCACGCCTATGTCCATACAGCATATCAAAATCAACTAAATTTGTCATGATAAATGTCTTGTTATCTTTATATGTTTTGATAGCATCAACACTTTTATCAATTAAATCACTCAAGCCATTGGCTTTAATTTCAATTTCTGTACCTTGATGGGCATAAATATCCCCAATTTTACCAATAGCAACAGTTGTAATATCATTGTCGCAGCATACATCAAAAAGAGTCTTATTATTAGGCAATAATGAGTAATCATGGCGATTGCCAGTTCTTGCATAATTTGAAGGTTCTGTGCCTTTAAAGGGGCGAGCGATAACTCTTGCAATATTATATGGTTCAAGCTCCTCACGGACTATTTTACATAAATGGTATAAATTATCTAAGCCAAATATTTCTTCATGGCAGGCTATTTGAAATACTGAATCGGCTGAAGTGTAAAAAATCGGTTTTCCAGTTTTGATATGCATATCCCCAAGATTACTAATAATATCAGTGCCTGATGCATGACAATTGCCTAGGTATCCAGGGATACCGCTTCTTTTTACTATTTTATCAAGCAAGTCCTGTGGAAATCTTTCTTTAAAATATCCCCATTCAAATAAAACAGGAGACCCAGCTATCTCCCAGTGCCCACTTGTAGTATCTTTTCCAGAACTAAGCTCTTTACAGGCACCATATAACCCATTAGTAAGATAGTCACGTTTATCACAATGAAGTTGTTTATTATTCACTCGTGAATAAGCCATTCCAAGCCCAAGTTTGAGTAGGTTTGGAATTTTGAAGCTTAAACTGTTTAGATAACAATATTCATCAATATGACCAAGCGTATCAGAACCGATATCCCCAAATTTATCGGCGTCAGGTAATGCTCCTAAGCCAAAAGAATCTAAAACTAATATTATTGCACGTTTCATAATTTATTTTCCTGTTATATTGTCTAGTATCTATCTGTAGTGGTTTTACTATTGGACCCATTTAGTATATTAAGTATATCATTAAGTAAGCTTGATGCTCCAAATCTAAATGTATGTGAGTTGATATAAGATTCCCCAAGTATTTTTTGGGTAAGTTCGAGGTATTTTGCTGCTTCAATAACTGTTTTAACTCCACCGGCAGCTTTAAAGCCACATTCACCGCCATGCTGTTTGATTACTTGTAACATTATTTCTGCGGCTTCAAGTGTAGCATTAACTGCAACTTTACCCGTAGAGGTTTTTATAAAATCTGCACCGTTTTCTATGCTTATTATGGATGCTTCTTCTATTAATTTTGAAGTTTTCAACTCACCAGCCTCAATAATAACTTTTAGAGTTTTTTTACCACAGATTTTTTTGGCTTTTTTAATCATTTTGCCTGCTAAATTTGTCGTACCATTAATTATCTGATGATATTGTAATACTATATCTACCTCATCACTACCTCTCTCAATTGCAAGTTTAGTTTCAAATAATGCTAGATCAATATCATGCATACCATGAGGAAAATTGGTAACAGTAGCAATTTTAATTCTAGATTTTTTTAATAGCTTTACCGCATCAGTAATAAAGTGAGAGTATATACAAATAGCGGGTACACACCCAAATTCTGTAACTGCATTTTCACATAAGTTTTTAATATTTTCTTTAGTATCATTTATATTTAGTGAGGTTAGGTCAATTAAACCTAAGATTTTTTGTGCGATTTCAGTGTGTTGTGGTTTTTTTCTAGTAGTAGTCATTGATTAATCTTCCATAAAATTAAGTTCCAGTTGATCGAAAGGTTCGGCCTGAATTGTAGAATCTTTAGTATATTGATTAAAATATTGTAACATAAATTTAGGCATTTTGAGAATATCTTCTTTATAATTAGAGTTCAAATTAATAAATCCAGCATGACCACCTGTTTTTGTGCTTACAAAACGAGTGCTATGAGAGAGATCTGATTTATTAGGCCATGAATTAACTGGTATCATAGGGTCATTTTCGGCTTGGAGTATTAAAGTTGGAATGGTGATATCTTTAAGAAATCCGCGACAGCTGGTTTGCTGATAGTAATCTTTAGAATCCTTAAACCCATAAAACTGGCAGATATATGTGTTATTAAATTCATCTAAGGTATCAATCTTATGATCTGCAATTTCTATATTTCCAAACTGTTTGGCATAGTCTCTCATTTTAGGTAGCAATGATTGTAAGAAGGTTTTAACATAGACGTGTTTATTAAAGCCGTGATCAAGAGTTCTAACTGTTTCATCCAAATCAAATGGTACTGAGATAGCCATTGCAGCAGTTATTAATGTTTGAGATGAATGTTCGCCTAGAAATTTAAGTAATGCATTGCCGCCAAGTGATACTCCTACAGCAAAAATTTCTCGATGGCTAGTTTTTTTAATTTGTTCCAAAACCCATATCATATCCTCAAAGTCACCAGCATGATAAAATTTGGGTTGAATATTTAACTCTTCAGAACAACCTCTAAAATGTGGTACTACACCACGCCATCCAATTTGTTCTAGATAAAACATAATTCGTTTAGCATAGTGACTTTTAGAGTTACCTTCAGTTCCATGAAATAAAACAACAATAGGGCTATCAATAAGATCTTTATTTATCCAGTCTAAATCAATAAAGTCATTGTCAGGAGTTATTAGCCGCTCACGGATATATTGCGGTTTTATATTCTGTGTCAGATAAATTGGGATAATGGTATTCAAATGACTATTAGCTAGAATATTATTTAGTCGTTTCATATTTTATTTCCTAGTGCTAAATATTTTCCAGTATAACCAACTTTAGCTTTTACTAAATTCTCAGGAGTT
>CAZJFO010000024.1:2425-21898 GCA_964545465.1 uncultured Neisseria sp. | reverse complement strand
GTCCCCATTCCAAACTTGTTAAATGAAAAAAATCTATTACATTTTTCTCTGGTTTAAAAAAAATTATTATATTATGGTTTCAAACCAGAGAAAAATTGAATAGATTTTTATGATTTAACTATATTTTCAGCTAGTTATACTAATATTATCCATGATTTATTTCATGTATACGATAAGACTGACGTCCAATTATTATATTTAAAGATTACTAATTTCTATACTACTGGAATTATTGTTGGTGGTGTAACGTTTGGTATTCTAGGCGATAAATTTGGTAGAAGCACCGTAATTCGTTATAGTATTTTAATATACTCTATCGCCATTATTGCCAGCTGTTTTACTCATTCGGTTACTATTTTTACTATACTTCGTTTTATTTCAGGTATCGGACTTGCTACTGAATTTGCCACTTCTAGTGTTTTAATTAGCGAAATGCTACCAAAAGACTTAGCAATTAAAGCTACCGCCTGGCTTTATTTTTGTGGCATCTTAGGTGGCATGAGTGCAACATTATTAGGCATAGTATCATGGAAAATAATGTTTCTTTTTGGAGGTTGTGCTGGCCTTATATTATATCTAGCACGCAAAAAACTCTTTGAGTCTCCACTCTTTTTAGAAATACCTCATCAAAGACAAAGAGGCAACCCGTTGCTAATGTTTAATAATATACCAAATTTAATAAAAACAATAAAGCTCGCCATTCTAATTACTCCTTTTTATTTTCTAATATCAATCATGTTTATTTTTCCAAATTTTATGCATTTAAATAGTGATTTATCAAAAACTATCCATACCCTTCTAATTGGTTTTTTTATTGGAAATTTGGTAAGTACTATAGCTTGGAATTATTGGGTGATTAAAGTAAAAAACTTTAATCTATTTTTTATTATTAATAGTATTATTTTTGCAATAATACTTAGTGGGTTTCAATTTATCGCTGATTCTTGGTTTTTTATCTATTCTATAGCGCTTGGAACTCTTGGTGGTGGACTGCCTAGTATTTGGATTCAGTTGGTCGCTAAAAACTATGGAACCAACCAAAGAAATACAGCAACTAATATCCTATATGTTTTTGGTCGTGGCAGTGGGATAATTTTTAATCTACTAATCAGTACATGGTTAATCACCCCTAAGAATTTCGGAATTTATAGCATAATTACCACCATTATTCTTGCGATTATTAGTATAATAATCATCTTAAATACAAGAAATGTATACTCAAATGATATTGATCACCTAAACTAGGAGTTTATATGTTATTATGTTTAGATATCGGAAATTCGCACTTAGTAGGTGGCGTCTTTGATAATGATGAGTTATTATTACAATTTCGTTATGACACAAAACAAATTGGAACATCTGATGAAATTGGTATATTTATTAGAAGCGTACTTCGAGAAAATAATATTGATTATAATAAAATCGAAAAAGTTGGTATTGCATCAGTAGTTCCATCTGTTGATTACACCGTTCGTGCTGCGTGTATAAAATATATCATTAGCGAACAACCACTTTTCTTACGCCCTGGTGTTAAAACAGGAATTATAATCAAAACTCACACACCAAATGAAGTCGGAGCTGATTTAATTGCTGGAGCAATTGCTGCCAAAAAATTATACCCCAATCAAGATACCCTAATTTTTGACTTAGGTACTGCAACTACAGCTTGCTTCCTAAACAAAAAAGGTGAGTTTTTAGGTGGTGCTATCGCTCCTGGTATAAGACTAATGATGGAATCACTCCAAGAAAATACCGCTAAACTATTTGGTGTAAATATAGTAAAACCAGAAGAGTCAATTGGCAAAAACACTAAAACAGCAATTCAATCAGGTATTTATTATGCTCAACTAGGACTTATAGAGCAAATAATCAAGCAAACTATTATCGAGCATATGATTACAGATAAACTAACAGTAGTCGCAACTGGTGGTTTTTCTAATATGTTTGGTAATGTTTTTGAATACCTTGTACCTGAATTAGTACTTCTTGGTATTAAGCAAATGCTTGAAATGAACTAGATGGATAATCAAGCGGATTTTTGGATTGAGTATAAACGTTTTCTTCATGCAAATCTAATTACAGAGTCCCCTCATCCGCTTAGTTATAATTTATCAGAACTTTGCCAGACCAATCTTAAGGAAGCATTTGCAGTATTTAAAGCTATAGAACTAAATGCACTTGATACTATACTTGCTTACGCCCCATTAATTGAAAAACTTCGTACTGATATTAACTCCTGCCTAAATAGTGGTAATAAAATCTTCCTAATTGGTTGTGGGGCAAGTGGTCGCCTAGCAATGCTACTTAAACGCATCTATGAATTTGAATATTTGAATGCATCAAAACAAATTATTTCTATTTGTGCTGGTGGTGACACTACTTTAATTAAATCAATCGAAAAATTTGAAGATAGCAAACAATACGGAAGCAGACAGTTACTTGAACAAGGCTATACAGATACAGATTTAGTTATCGGATTATCAGCAAGTGGCGAGTCTCCTTTTATTTTGGGTGCA
Organism: uncultured Neisseria sp.; assembly: GCA_964545465.1. Lineage (GTDB taxonomy): Bacteria > Pseudomonadota > Gammaproteobacteria > Burkholderiales > UBA11063 > Aquella. The sequence goes on along the minus strand of CAZJFO010000024.1, from coordinate 19,382 downwards.
GTAGAGTTTGCTAATCAAACATCAATTTACAAACCTTGGCTTGTCTTTAATAACCCTATCGATAGTCTTCTAAAACGAAACACCGAACACATTGTACAAAACATAAACTCCATGTGTCTTGATGTTGGACCTATGGCTCTAACTGGTAGTACTAGATTACAAGCAACTACCGCTATGCAACTTGCAGTAGCAATTGCATTTACCAACAAAAATATCGCTAGTGAAATTAAGCAAATATCTTCAATAATTAAAGCTTTTCCATTAGAACATTTAGCTAAAATCACGAAAAAAGAAGCTGATATTATAAAAAACAATGAATTTGTTTTATATACAACTGACAATCCACTTCTTGGGTTATCTCTTTTAGCAGACATTACCGAACGCTCCCCTACTTTTAATATAACTCCATTTGAAAACTCTACCGAAATTGACAATAAAAACTATAGCCCATTTTATTTAAAATTGGATAATGTCACTACTCCAAATGAAGTATGGCAAATGCTATTTGGACAAGACCCAACGTGTTTAGAGTGGGCAGATTTCCCAGCTACCACTATAGGCTATATTGATGGGTTTGACTTATCAAAGAATAGCCCTCGAGCAACTGGTTCGTATTTACCACATAACCAGCACATTTTAAACCTTAAACCATACGAAGGGCACATAGATATTGCACTCAATAATGAGACAATAACATTTAATTTACCTAATGATATACTTTATAAGACTATTATTTATAAGCTAATTCTAAATAGTCATTCGACTTTAATGATGGGGAGTTTGGGGTATTTTAGTGGCAATATGATGTTGTCACTAAAACCAAGTAATTTTAAACTAATTGATAGAGCAGTTCGCTATAGTCAATTTATAATAAATAAAAAACTACCTCTAACTTATCCTGAAGTAGCCAAGATTGTATTTGCAGAGATTGATAAGTTAAAACCAGGACAATCAATAGTCAAACAAGTAGTCGATCAGGCGTATTATATACATATGTTAGTGCAATAGCCAAAGCATCGGCAGCATCAGAGCTTGGTTCTCCATTTAGTTTTAGTAAATATTGCACCATTTTAGATACTTGGTGCTTGTCAGCATGTCCATAGCCAACAACAGATTTTTTTATTTGTAATGCAGTATATTCACCAACATCGATATTATGAAGTACACAAGCTGTAATCGCAGCACCGCGAGCTTGACCTAGAAGAAGTGTTGACTGCGGGTTCACATTAACAAATACTTTTTCAATACAAGCAATATCTGGCTTTGTATCTGTGATAATTTCAGTCAAGCCATTTAGAATTGTTTTTAGGCGATTAGGTAACGTCATTTTAGCATCAGTCGTAATCACCCCAGAGGTGGTGTAACTAACCCTACCCTTGAATGCCTCTACTACCCCAAAGCCAGTGTATCTAAGCCCAGGATCAATTCCTAATACTTTCATATTATCGCCACACTATCTCTCAAAATCAACATATTATATACTCAACTATTGAAGTTTATGCCCTTTATTTTATGAATAAAATTATTATAACATAACTGATTATATTCTGAACATTGTTATTTATTATTACAGGATACCCTCTAAAAGTAGTAAAATAACTAATTAGCTAATGATACAGCGATAATGTATAGATTTGGAGCAAAAGATGTCTGATAAATTTAAACTTGACCCGCAATTAACCATTGATGCACTTGAATACCATAAACACCCCAAACCCGGCAAGACCGAAGTTGTACCTACTAAGCCAGTTGCAACCCAAAGAGATCTATCTCTAGCTTACTCACCTGGGGTAGCTGCTCCATGCCTTGAAATAGAAAAAGACCCCGTAAATGCTTATGACTACACCAATAAAGGTAACCTAGTTGCTGTAATTACTAACGGCACTGCAGTACTAGGGCTTGGTAATATTGGTGCTATTGCTGGTAAACCTGTTATGGAAGGTAAGGCAGTATTATTTAAGAAATTTGCTGGAATTGATGTTTTTGATATTGAAGTTAACGAAACTGATGTTGATAAGTTTGTCGAAGTAGTAGCTGCTCTTGAACCTACTTTTGGTGGAATTAATCTTGAAGATATCAAAGCACCAGAATGCTTTCAAATTGAAGAAAAACTAAAATCCCGCCTAAAAATACCTGTATTTCATGATGATCAGCATGGTACTGCAATTGTAGTTGCCGCTGGAGTTATTAACGGATTAAGAATTGTCAGTAAGCAAATAACAAATGTAAAAATTGTAGTTTCAGGTGCCGGTGCTGCTGCAATTGCTTGTCTTAATCTGTTAGTTGAACTAGGTGCAGATCGTAAAAATATTTTTGTTTGCGATAGTAAAGGCGTTATTTATGAAGGGCGTGATGAGAAACTCGACCCATCAAAACAAAAATATTGTCAAAAAACACAATACCGCACATTACTTGATGCTATGGACAGTGCTGATATCTTCCTAGGCGTATCAGGACCTGGAACTGTCTCTCAGGATATGATGCTAAAAATGGCCGAAAACCCTCTAGTATTTGCTCTGGCTAACCCAACACCTGAAATTATGCCAGAACTTGTTAAAGAAGTTCGCCCTGATGCTATTATTGCTACAGGTAGAAGCGACTACCCCAACCAAGTCAATAATGTGCTTTGCTTTCCATTTTTATTTAGAGGAGCTCTTGATGTAGGTGCTACTTGCATAAATGAAGAAATGAAGATAGCCGCAGTGAAAGCGATTGCAGAATTAACACTACTTGAACCAAGTGACTTAGTTGCTAATGCCTATGGCGGTAATGAAATTGTTTTTGGAAGAGATTATATAATCCCCAAGCCATTAGATCAAAGATTAATTCGCTTAATTGCTCCAGCAGTTGCAAAAGCAGCTATGGATTCAGGTGTAGCAACAAGACCGATAAAAGATATAGATGCTTATCTTGCTAAATTAAACCAATACATATATAAATCAAATATGTTTATGCGTCCAGTGTTTGATGTGGCAACAAAAAATCCCAAACGAGTTGTTCTTTGTGAGGGTGAAGATGAAAGAATACTGCATGCAACCCAAGAAATTGTAGATCTAAACTATGCTAAAGTAACGCTAATTGGTCGTTCGTGGATAATTGAAAAACGAATTAAAAAACTTGGACTTCGAATTCGCCCAGATATTGATTTTACTATAGTAAATAATGAAAATGACCCACGTTTCCGTGATTTTTGGACACACTACTATGAATTAAATAAGCGAAAAGGTCTAAGCCCAGAGGCTGCTAAGCGTGAAATCACGCGAAATACTACTTTAATTGGTGCTTTACTTCTAAACCTAGGTTTTGCTGATGCATTAATCTGTGGAACATTTGGTAAATATTATGACCATTTGGATATTCTAAAAGATGTAATTGGTTATGATAACGAAAATAAAATATGTGGGGCAATGAATGCTTTAATGTTACCTCATGGGAGTCTATTTATCACTGATACATTTGTTAACAGAAACCCTAGTGCTGAAGATCTGGCAGCGATTACTGAAATGGCAGTAAAATCTGTAGCTCGTTTTGGTATTGAACCAAGAGTAGCATTATTATCCCATAGCTCATTTGGCTCTGATATGTATTCTAAAAGTGCAGAAAAAATGCGTCAAGTCTTATCCCTAGTAAAACCAAGACTCAAAGGAATAGAAATTGATGGGGAAATGCACGGAGATGCTGCACTAGTTCCAGCAATAAGAGAGCAAATTATGCCAGACTCTGATCTAAAAGGACCTGCTAATTTATTAATTATGCCAAATATTGAATCAGCAAGTATTTCATATAATTTACTTCGAGTATCATCATCTGATGGGGTAACTGTTGGTCCTATTTTGATGGGGTTAAAAAAACCTGCACACGTAATTAGCACAATATCTTCCGTACGGAGAATTGTAAATATGGTAGCACTCGCATCTGTAGAAGCACAATAAAAACTTAAGGAATTTTAATGGTTGTTCAAAATAGTTCACAAATGTTGGAACTTTATAAGTATATGGTGGCTTCAAGAGAGTCCGATCTCGTGGAGACTGAACTCGTTAATAGCGGAGAAGCCAATTTTTTAGCTTCAAGTAAAGGACACGAGGGAAGTGTAATATTAGCACCATTTCTAAATACTTCTGATTATATACATTGCCATTATCGTGACAAATCACTAATGCTTGCACGCGGTGTAAGTAGTACGATGTTTTTTTATAGTGCGTTAGCAAAATCTGAATCACATTCACGTGGGCGCCAAATGGTATCTCATATGAGTGCTGCTGAACTAAATATCATGAGCTTGGTAGGCCCTGTTGGTAATAACGCTCTACAGTCTGCTGGAGTTGCTTTTGCTATTAAAGATCAAAAAGAAAAACCAATTGTAGTTTGTAGCTTTGGGGATGGAACATCACAACAAGGAGAAGTTCTTGAAGCTATTGCTGAAGCAAAAAGAAGCCAGCTACCGATATTATTTTTTATACACAATAATAATCTAGCCATCTCAACCCGCACCACGGGAAAAACATTTTTCTCATTACCTAGTGGCAAAGATGTAGATTCATTTTATGATATTCCCATAACTTATATTGACGGTACTCGTCCATTAGAGCAATACTCCAAAATTGAGGCTATTATTGCTAATATTAGACAAAATCGCGATCCACATATAATAGTATTTAATGTTGATCGACTAGACAATCACTCCAATGCTGATGATCAAGAATTATATCGTGACGATAATGAGATTAGGTTAAGTCTTCAATATGACCCTATTAGTCTAAGTTATGATTTTTTATTATCTAGTGGTATTAGTAAAGGTACTCTTGAGGCTACTACAAAATCTGCTATTTTTGAAGTAAGAGAAGCAGTAGATATAGCACGAAATGGACAAAACCCTGAAGCTATATTTGTAGCTGAAAAGCCACTACCTCTAGAATTACAAAAGAATGCTTCAGAATATCGTGGTGACTTTGAGGCAACTAGCCGTATTACTATGCTAGAAGCCATGAAAAAAACCTTTGATCATTTATTAGAACACAACAAAGACGTATTTCTATTTGGACAGGATATTGAAGATGACAAAGGTGATGTTTTTGGTATCACTCGTGGGTTATCGACCAAACATAAGGGACGCGTACAAAATAGTCCATTATCCGAATCAACTATCGTTGGTATGTCATGTGGAATGGCATTAGCTGGTAAAAGACCGGTTGCATTTGTTCAATTTGCTGATTTTATGCCTTTAGCTTATAATCAGATTTTTTCTGAGTTAGCAACCATGTACTGGCGTACTGATGGGAGTTGGCAATGTCCTGTAATAATATTTGCTGCTTGTGGTGGTTATCGCCCTGGACTTGGACCATTTCATTCACAAACGAATGAAGCAACTTATGCCCATATACCTGGACTTGATGTATATATGCCATCAAATGCGGCTGATGCAGCTGGCATGTTAAATGCAGCTTTTAAGTCTGAGCGCCCATGTGTATTCTTTTATCCTAAAAAATTACTTAATAATAGTAGCATTAATGATACAACATCAATTGATATTGACAAACATTTAGTTCCCATTGGTAAGGCAAGAATAGTAAAACCTGGTTCTGATATTACTTTAGTTGGTTGGGGTAATACTGTTAGTTTATGTAACCAAGTTAGTGAAACTCTTGAATCTGTGGGTGTGGATGCTGAAATAATTGACTTAAGAACTATCAAGCCATATGACTTAGATACTATTTTATCATCAGTTGCCAAAACTGGTAACTTAATAGTTACTCATGAAGATAATATAACCTGTGGTGTTGGTGGTGATATAATTGCATCAATTGCAGAGTATAGTAAATGCCCAATAAGGATGCGCCGTGTGGCTAAAAGTGACACGTATACTCCGTGTAATTATGCCAATCAATTAAGTGTACTTCCTTCTTTTGAAAAAATCCTAACCGCAGCTGCAGATTTACTCAACCTTGATTTAAAGTTTGAAGTAGAAGCTACTAATGAATCTGGAGTGTATATTGTTGAAGTAATTGGGGCTAGTCCGTCTGACGAGAGCGTTTTAATTAATACTATTCATGTAAAAGTAGGCGACAGCGTTAAATCTGGCGATATTTTGGTAGATATTGAAGCCTCTAAATCAGCAGGAGAAATTTTATCTCCATGTAATGGTATTATTGAAGAAGTATTTGTATCAATTTCTGAGAGGGCAACAGTTGGTGAGCCGCTTTTAAAAATAAAACTAAACCCTGGTGCCAAACAACTAAGTCAACAAAACAAGGCTCAAAAAGTAATTTTATCCAAAAAACCTACTCACAATCATAATAAAGAACCTTCCAATGGCGGCGTATTTCCAGTTGGAATGGGACTACCTTGTTTTAAAACTGGATCACGACTTGTCTTAAACGATGAAATTCTTAAAAACTTCCCAGGTAAGAGTAGTGATGATATTGAACAAAGAACAGGAATAAAACAACGTTTCTGGGTCAATGATCACGAAAATATAATTGATATTACAACTAATCTAGTGAATGTTACTTTAGAAAAAAACAATCTCAAATTAAGTGATATTGATACTATTATATGCTCAACCTCGTCACCTGAAGAATATCAATCACCCTCTATAGCATGTTTGGTGCTTTCTAATTTGTATAAAACACATGGCGAACACGCTATTCCAGCTTATGATATTAATGCAGCTTGTAGTGGTTATCTATATGGTTTACAAAATGCCAAAGACTATTTACAAACTCGCCCTGATAAACGAGTATTATTAATTACTGCAGAGAATTTAAGTAGCCGCATGAATTTACATGATTTTGATACCGCTTTTTTATTTGGAGATGCAGCAACAGCTACAATAATCTATGGCAATGATCATATTAATCAAAGTATTGCAACTATTGATCAAATAAATTTATCAGCCATTGGAGAAAACGGATCGATTTTAAATATACCACTTCAGAAATCAAATGGCATTAAGTTGCAAGGCAAGAAACTCTTTACTATTGCCGTTAAAACAATGGCTTTATCAATGCATAAATGCTGTGCTAATAGTGGTATTGAACTAACAGACATTGATGTAGTGATTCCACATCAGGCAAACCAAAGAATTACATCTGCGGTAGAATCTCGTCTACATTTACCGAAGAATTTTATTTTTAGTAATATTGCAACCTATGGCAATACATCATCTTGCACTATTCCAATTGGGCTTGCTGAAGCTTTACATAATCAAAAGTCTGGTGCTAAGGTTGGGCTTTGTTCTTTTGGTGGTGGATTTACCGCAGGAGCAGCGATACTAACGATGCTCTAAATAAAAAACATATGTCAATTATTATAGGAGTGAACCTCCCCACGGCAAAACGTTTCTAGGTCGCGTATTGATATTGCCAGCTTGATTTGGGGTGGGAACGTGGCTAATAATGGGAGGAAAACTTAATAATAATACGCACAAAATATCCAATCAATAATGCCAATTGTAGATATTATGCTTGCTTAAATAGCAGAGTATAAATTATCCAAATCTTTCTATAATATTTTAACTAAACAAACTGCTCTTCTTCATTACTAATATAAGACTTGAGATGCAAAAGCTTCTTTTGTAATTCTTTTATATTTATATACAAATCACTGGAGTTTACATTTTGCGGATCTGATACACATGTAACAAACCTAGGATCTGAAGACATGCTTAATAACTGTTGTGGTGGTATTGCCTCTCCAATTAAACAAAAATTATTATTAGAGTTATTGGCAAATCTTTCATATAAAAACTCTGAAGCTCCACGGACATTTCTTTTTCTAATTATGCTAATTGATTTAGCATTATTTTCTAATATTTGTCTGGTATTTTCGGCTGATAATGCACTTGCTAAATCAAGGATATCAGTATATATTTGTCGCTGTTTAGGATTATATTGCTGTTGTGTAGTATCGTGCTCAGTCGGTAGGTACTCAATATCAAGGGCATCAGCGTGAATAATTTGGATGGCACCTTTACAAGTAATACCAAGGTTATCAGTTATATTGATTAATTTACGAATATCTTCAACTACGCGCTTATTATGATCAATTAGATTAATTGATGCTCCACCCGTCAAAATATGTAGTACTATCCCAGTAAGTGGAAACCCAGCACCAACAAAAGTAAATACTTTCTTTGCTAATTCTTGTACGCCAAATATTTCTGGATATTGTGCAACAAATTGCCTAATTGCTGCGGTACGTATTTGTTCATCCATATGTTTAATATATATTTTATCCAAAATTTTATATAATCTCAAGTAATTTGAGGTTAAATTTTTGTAATCAGTATAAAAATCTTGATCATTTAGATTTTGCAATAAAAAAGGTACTTTTAATAATTCAAGTTCTGACTGCACTAAAGGCATGTAATTATCAAAATAAGGAAAAACCATTTCAGGGTAATCATCGATGTGAATATTCTTTAATTGTAGTGGAAAATCTACGACTAATGCTTTAAGTAATGCCATTTTTATTTCTATTGTTTTTGGTTTCATATTAAAAACATCTAAAGAATACTTTGTCCGTACTAAATTTTCTATACTCTCTATGTAAGAATTAGGATTATTTTGTATAACTCTAAAAATCAGATTGAGAGCTTCCCTTTCCATCGCCTCTTCAGAGTGAATAGCAATATTACGTAATTCTTGCACTGCAAAGTTAGTTTTATGGCAAAGTTTAATAGCATTCATAAGCTCTTGGAGTTTTTCTGGACTATAAATTTTTAGAGTTAAACTCACAAATTCATTTAATACAGTATTTACAATATTACACGGGGCAAGAGCGTATTTTGCATATACCATTTTACCGCTCTCATCTATGAATATTGGTCGGTTACTGCCATAAACTCTTCCACTTTGCCACGCTATATGTTGTTTGTAAGCATCCCACCTTGGGCTAATTATTGAATGTAAATTTATTAGATTTTCAATTATAGCTTTTGTTTCACGTAACTCATATGGAATATTAAAAGCGATAGCTTTTGCTTTAGCTGTTGCTAATGGATCAATATCTTTTTTTGAGATATTTGAAACTATATTTTTAGTTTCAAGATCTAGTATAATCTCACTTAAGGAGATAGGTTGATTTTTAGTAACCAATGATTCATTTTGTTGCATATTTATCACCATAATAATACAGGTTATTCCCAGCGGGTAGACTCCTAAAATAGTGATTTTTAAGTCAGCACTATATTAAAATCATTTGGATTTACCAGCACACGTCTAATGCTATCCATTAAATCCAATACTTAATTTTTCATGGTCGAAATAAAACCACGTATTTTCACAAAATATCTAGCATATTGTGCATTTATAAAACATCCAGATATTTTCTGTCGCAGTCAGAGACCTCTATAATTAAATAGGTGTTATCTTATTTAATGAAGTACAGGTTTTTTGGGCTGAGGCTTCATATGATATTGGAAAATGCTCTATATAAACTACGTATACGCCACATCCGTAGCTTATATCTTCTTCTGACATATCTATTTTTGCAATTGTGTTATAAATAGTACCCTCGTTTGATAATTTAATTGTTATGTAATTATTAGGGCTATTGTCTACGTTCGTAATAAGATACTCTTTATCTTCTTTACCGGCAATCAATTCAAAACCTTCGGTACAATTATCTCCATTTTGGTTACATATTTTCATCCATCCTCCTGTTGTAGATTTAGAAGATAAAATTACAGGCACATCAATTGCGTATGTTTGAAACCCTGTTACAACAGACAGTAACATAAATAATTTATATTTTTTCATTAAATATCTTTCTTTAAATAACTTTACTACTTAGCACCTTATGGGTCAAGATAAATTAAATTATCGCTGCTTATAACCTACATAGTTAAGCACGAGATTATATTATGGCATAATTCATGTGGTAAATTACCTCCGCAAACGGAGGGATGGATAAGTTATGCTTAGAGTAAACATACCTTAATTGACTGAGCTTATTCAGTTGTTTTGAGGTGAAAAATAGGTTAATGATACATTACGTGCGGGGCTAAAGGTGCGTTAATTTATACTTGATGAATCGGTGTTATTTTATTAGTAGTTGCAAAACTCTTTGTACTGCAACTACCACCTGAACATCCGCTACAAACAGTTACACATTTATCGGTTCTCATTCTAAAAAACAAACGAGCAAGAAATCCAACAGCGATTATTCCGACTACTAAAACAGATATAATATCAACCAAAGCAAAATGCATTTTAACCTCCAAAAAATTATTATTTCATAAGTATGGAAATAGCGTTATAAACTATAAATGCCATTACATAGGCTAAAACTATTTGATAACTAAATAACACTATAGGCCATTTAACTGAATTAGTCTCACGTTTTACGACTGCAAGCGTTGAAGCACATTGTGGAGCAAATATATACCATACCAGTAATGATACCCCCATCGCTAAACTCCATGAGTTACTAATTAATGCACCCAGACCATTTCGCATAGCATCTTCATTACCACTTAGGGCGTAAATGGTACCAAGAGCAGACACAACAACCTCTCGAGCAGCCATACCAGGAATTAAAGCAGCAACTACTTGCCACGGAAAGCCAAGAGGTGCAAATATTGGGTGTAAATAATGTCCTAAAATCCCAACAAAGCTATAATCTATTGGGGGTAATGTTGCATTTATTGGAGCAAACGGAAAAGTTGACAAAAACCATAAGATCACACTAATTGACACTATTATAGTTCCGGCACGTTTCAAAAACATTTTAGCAGGTTTGATAAGCTCTATAACAATATTTTTTAGCACTGGGATTTTATAACTAGGTAACTCCATCATAGATGGCTGACGTTCACCTTTAAAGAAAAACACCTTCATTATAAATGCTACTAGTAATGCAAAAACAATCCCAATAAAAAATAATAAAAACATTACAATCCCTTGTAAACTTAAAATCCCGAATACAGTTTTAGAAGGAATTAAGGCACTAATTAACAAAGTATAAATAGGTATTCTTGCCGAACAAGTCATAAGTGGACTAATTAGTATTGTTACTAAACGATCATTTTTGTTTTCTATAGTACGCGTTGCCATAATACCAGGGATTGCACATGCAAAACTCGATAGTAAAGGAATAAAAGCCCGTCCATGAAGCCCCGCACCCCCCATTATTTTATCCATTAAAAATGCGGCACGAGCCATATAACCAGTATCTTCTAATATAACTATAAATAGTGAGATCGTCAAAATCTGTGGTAAAAATACTATAACAGTCCCAACCCCAGCAATAATACCGTTACCGATAAGGCTTCCAAATAGACTTCCGGGAAATAATCCAACTACATAAGCCTGCAAACTATCTACGCAATCTTGCATAAAATCCTGTGGAATTTTTGCCCATGTAAATACAGATTGAAACACTAAGAATAAAACTACCAATAAGATTAATATTCCAAAAACTGGATGTAACAAAATATTATCAATTTTATCAGTCCATACTGATGGCATGCCTTCACTTATCTTTACCTCCTCTAAGATTTTGGCTACCTCTATATGGTATTGTCTAACGCCTTTAGCATCTGACTCCGACCAAGTGTTTGGTTTTTGAGCTAATTTAGGAATGGTTTTATCAATTGCAGACAATAGTTCATTTATACCTTGATTTTTAATTGCTATAGTTTCGATAATTTCACAGTCAAGTATTTTTCTTAATTCATCAAGTTTATAATGATAGCCACGCATCTTTGCTATATCCATCATATTTAGAGCAACAATAATTGGTTTCCCACTTTGTTTTAATTCTAATATTAGCCGTAAACCATTGGATAAATTTGTTGCATCCATTATACATAAAATAAGGTCAACATTTGATTCATCTTTAATTTCGTCCATTACAACTTCACGTGTAATTTTCTCATCAGGACTTCGGGAGCGAAGGCTATAGGTTCCTGGTAAATCAATTAAAGTACACTTAGTATTATTTGGCGTTACAAAATAACCATGTTTCTTTTCTACAGTGACTCCAGCATAATTAGCAACCCGCTGTTTACTACCTGTTAGGGAATTAAATAATGCTGTTTTACCACAGTTAGGATTCCCAACCAATGCTATATGTACAATTTTAGTCATTTTTTATCTTCTCAAGTAAAACTGCTGATGCTTCATTTTTTCTTAAAGCAATAATACTATTGCTATTATTAATTCTAATTGCCATCGGCTCTTTTCCAAAAGCTCCTAGATGTAAAACTTCAACTCTAGCACCCTCAATAAATCCCATCTCTAAAAGCCTTGCTTCAACCTCACCACTGATTAAACATGATTTATCATACATATTTAATTCATTAATTTCTTTAATAATACCCGTATCATAACGATTACAACTCGCTAAATTTATCAAACCCATTTTATACTCTTTAAACAACAGATATCCATTATAAATGATAATGATTCTCGTTTGCAAGTTTTTATAAGAAGTTTAAAGGAAATTTTGTTAGAACTAAATGAGCATAGCCCTCTTTTACAGTAACTATGTTAGATGCATCAGATATCTACGCCGCACTAAAACGATACTGGTATAACTGGCACAATACTTGATACTCATAGTGTTTAATGGTAACAGGTTTTATAAAGGAGAATACTTGTAGCCACCTGCCAAATCTTGGTACAAATTAACAATAGTAATAAACTGCTCTAATTTAGATTGATTGACAACAATATCTATATGATCTAATTTAATTTTACTCTCGAGTAGTTCTAAATAACTAATAATATCTCTTTGGTATAAACTTTGATGCAATTGATAAGCTTTTTGTGTCTCATACTTAGATGATACAGTAACATTAAATCGACTTGTAAATAAATCATGGGCTGACATATCGGTATTCACTTCACGTAAAACCTTACGCAAAGTATCAGTATAACGATAATAAGACGCCTTATTTAAGCCATGAGCACGATCTAATTGCCCATATACTGAAGCATTAAATAACGGTACTTCTAATAATGCCCGGTTAAAATAAATTGGGTTACCTATACCATATGCATTATTATCGCCAATTGAGCCCCGTGCTGCACTTAATTGAATTGATGGCAACAAATTAGAAAAAGCTAACCCAATACCTTCATTGGATGCTTTTAATTCATTTGCAGCCTGAATCATATCAGGGCGATTCTCAATTACCGTTAATGGTAAATTACCAATTATAATCTGCTCACCATTTAATTGACTAAATTTTCTAACCATTACAATATTACCTGGATTTTCATTAATTAGATAATGTAATGCATTTTGACTGGCAATAATATTTTGCTGAATTATAAATTCTTGGGCTTTAATTAAATCCAATTCACTTTTTGAATTATCAACAACTAATTCTGAGGTCAAGCCCCCAGAATAAATTGCTTTACTAATTGTAACCACTTCGGTTAAATCTTTGTCTAATTGTTGAAATAATTGATACTGCTCTGTTTGTGCAATCAAAGTAAAATAACTATTAGCAATTTGACCAATAACAGCTAATGCTACTCCATCAGACATAGCCTTAGTAGCTTTTAATTCATATTCGGCTTTTTGTTGTTCTTTAATTTGACTAAATATATTAATAGTATACGTTGGTATAATTGTTATTAACGCACCAGGATAACCTAAATCAGGAAATGAAGAGTAGCCTAAGTTACTACTCAAACTTGGTACCCAATTTAATTTTACTCGCTTTAATTCACCTTCTGCTGCTTCAACATTAGCCATTGCCACATTTAATCCATTATTGTTAGTTAAACCACTTTCAATAAGTTGACTCAATACAGGATCATTAAACTTATGCCACCAAGCCAAATAAGGTAGCTTAACAATTTGACTATTTTTATAGAAGGCATCTTTATTATTCCATGATCTAGGTGTACTTGTAGTATTTGCAGGGTTATAGTTTTTATAATATGCACATGCTACCAATGTTATAGGTACAAAAACAAGGATTGCTCGTCGTAACAAAATATATTCCTTAAAATTACTGGCTAAACCAATTTTGAATTACTTGGACTTTCTGATAAAACCAAATTATTAATTAAATTATGGATTTCAAGAATAAATAACTCATTAACATTTGGAGACAAAACAAAAACATAATATAAATTGTGACAAATTTGCATTACCATCAGATTAAACCCTTCCAGTTCTAATAAAAAATCATCATTTGCATGATAACTTTTCTTGGTATGCGAAATAAAAGTATTAAATTTAATAACTGCTTTATTTAATTGTATAGTACTTTTTAACCAACGGCTCTTATTAATTGATGGCGATTGTGCTAAACTTAATAATTCCTTAAGACTATTAATAATTGATTTTTGCAAATCAATGTAAAACTTACGATGCAAATCATGATTATAAAAAACATAGTACTCAAATATTATACAAATAACTAAAGCAATTAAGGTACAAATAAAATAATCACTAAACAGCCATGTACTACTATAATTATCAGTACCATAATAAATAGTTCCCAATGCTGATAACGTAACTGTAAAAATCGTTGGTATTGAATATGCTTTACCCAAGCTGTAATAGGCAAAAAAAACAATTAATGGAATGATTAAATAATAGGTACGGTAATCAATTTGACCAACAACCCATAATAAATAGGATAGTATCAAGCCCATTACTGCACCTAAAAACCTATGTATAGTACGAGTTATTGTTGCCCCAGAATCAAAACCAACATAAATCATCATAACGGCAAAACTAGTCCACGCTGCTCGGGGATAATTTAACAACACTTGAATTGCCATTGTCGTCATAAAAACGATACAAATCTGTATAGCACGGAGTGTCTTAAAACTTATATTTTCAGACATAAATAATTCCATGAATTAATAATTTTACTTAATATATAATTATCATTATCCACCTCAAGATACTGGCGTTCTTCCTTAACTGCTTCAATAAAATACTGCAGATTGTGTCGTAACAAGTTTAGTGAATTATTTGTAATCTGAATATTTACCTGATCTGTAACACAACTTAATATGCGCAAATTGTCTACCAATAAATTAATTTTCAATATAGAAAAAGTTGGCATTTTTCTAGGTAACATATAAGCATATTTTAGCATTCGCAATCGATTGCTTTGCATTAAATCTATTTTAGCTGCCTTATTATTGGCAATTAAATTATAATTTTGTAAAATTTGCTCTAGAATCAAAATAAACGCACGTAACCAAATGCGAAAATAATAGCTACGAGGAAATAAAGTTAGTGCAAATATAATTCCTACTAGTGCAACTAATGTTACTAAAGAATTATTTAATGCTACATAAAAATCAGTATTTACTTGCCCATGTACTAGTGAATAGCTAGCTAAACTCAACACTATAGGAACTGCAAAAAACATTTTCTTAGTTAAACTAAGAACAATAAAGTACAATGAGCATGAATAAAAAAATACAAAACCTAAAAAGAAAAATGGATAGCTTCTAAGAACACTAAAACAAAATGCACCAATAGTAGCCCAAACTACAGTATAAATAAACAATAGGTATTTATCAGCTAGCGTTTCTCCTTCAATTTCAGCAGCCAATGCTGTAATTGGCAAATAAAAGTAGTTAAAATATGGATTGGGAATAGTATATATAAGATTGATTGCAAATAACACCAATAGAACATATACAGCCTTCACCCCATTTAGACGATATTCTCCATATACATCATAATTTTCAATTACATTAGTGAGTTTGGATATAAACATATGCACTAGCTCCGGGGTTTAGTGGATATTTTGGATCTGGGTCAAGAATTTTGATTTGCACTGGAAAGCGTTGGGGTAACAATAGCCATTGATTTTCATTTAAAACAAGTTGTTGTTGGGTGCGTGTTGAAGTATGTTGCCTATCAGCAGCCCAAATAAGATTAACCACCTCACCATGAAATATTCTATCAAAATAATACATGCGCAGCAAAATAATAACCCTGTCACCAGCTCGTACACGTCTTAAATCGGTTTCATTAAAGTTAGCTTGGATCCACCAAGTGTTCGTATCAATAAAAGAAAATAATGGCTCATGAATTTTAATTGGAGTCCCTGAGGTAATATACATATTATCCACCATTCCATTACTTGGGGCGCGAACAATGGTAAGATTTAGATTAACTAATGCATTATTCATCTCCGATTTTAGTGCTTGTACTTGTTTTTGTTGTTGTTTGATTTCTTGATCTTCAACTGCAATCTGTCGTTCTAAAGATTGTTTAACATTGTATGAAGATTGCATATCAAAGTAAAGTTTCTTTACTTCCAATCGGGATACCGCTTTAGCAACAACAGGGTCTTGTTTTAAAGTATATTCATAATTTGCTTTGTCAAATTCAAAAGCTGCTGCTTTGAGTAATGCACTGGTTTTATTAGTCTTACGTTGAATTACTTTAATATTTTCTAAGGCTTCTTCATACTTAGCCTTAGCTTGCTCATAAGCTAATCGGTATGGCTCCTGATATACTTTAAATAATGGCTGATTTTTCTTTACTTTCTGACCGTTTTTAACATATACATCTGTTATAAAGCCGGCAACATCTGCAGCAATAGGAGCAGTATTTGTAACCACAAATGCATTGTCAGTAAATGGAATCATATAGGAAAATAGATGATAAATCCCAATTAATATAGCAAGGACAATTACAAGAATTGGCAGGCTAAATTCACGTTTTAATACCTTAAACACCCTTGGCATAGTTACCACCTAATATTTGAACTGCTACATTTTACCACACATATATCATGTTATGTTTTCTCTAAAAATATCTGCTACAAAAGTATAAGAATCAATATATTGGTATATAACATCTTATACTCATTTATTGCCGTCTAACTAATCCTTATCGTGAGGTGGCATTAAGCCACACTCCCGATAACTGCTACCACCTTTAAATTGCGGTAGCAGTCAAATGTTCAAGGATTCACTTATGGCTTGGAATGAACACCCCAACCAGAATACGAATCTTGATC
>CAZJFO010000024.1:0-2415 GCA_964545465.1 uncultured Neisseria sp. | reverse complement strand
AGGTCCCACTAGGCCAGCACCAATGAGAAAGGCCCATGGATAGCCACCTAACATCCCTCCTATATAATACCTGCTCGTCGTAATTCCGCTAAAACCATTATCATTAAACCAATCACCCCTTAACCCCTCGCTCACACCTTTCACATAACTTAACATAGTCTTCAACTGTATTGGTGATGCTAATCCCCAGCCACTATCAAATCCGCACTTATTACTCGCATTTAAGTTAGAAATATAACCGCCAGGACGAGTCAAATCATTGTAAGATTTAATATCTGCACTTGTATCTCTAGTCCATATATCACCTGTTGTACTATCTTGCAAACATTCACAAGCTAATTCTTGATTATTAGCATTCAATTCACAATCATTTGGGTAATATGGGGTAAATGGTGAAGCCCTATTCTGCTGCCAGTCAATATTGACTTTTATGCGTTTTATAAATGATGGGGCATTCCAATCTTTGGCAATAAGCTCAAAACTACCCTTATAGTAGCCATTAGAAAGAGATTTATTTAAGCTACTTTCGATCTTCAACTGGGCAATAGCTCCAGCAGTTGTCCCACAACTAACTGCCGCATTTAGTTGATATACAGGACAATTAGGAATATAGCGAAACCCACTTACTTTTAATTTATATGGCTTGCCGTCATTGTTAGTAACAGTAACCTCAATTATAGAAGGACCTGACTTTGCTTCATTCCACACTAAACTACTATCATCAGGTGTAGGATCATTCCAAGGGGCAATTAAAAAACCAATGCTATTCTCTGTTTTATTTAGGTATTCTTTTGTAGAAGCCATGGTTATAGCCTTTGCAGAACCAGATAAAGAAAGCGTTTCTTCAATTGGCAACAATGCAAATGGAACTCGACCATATACTGCATTTGCTACATCTAGACTATTACCACTAGCTTGATAATTCATGTTATAGGAAATGCTTAAATCATTCCCTGGATAACTAGTCTTAGGAAAAGATATTTTAGCTACACAACTTGAATTAGCACTACTAATTTTACATGGCGTTACTATCGCATTACCTATGAAGTTTGATGTCGGTGTTATTGTTATTGGATATACGTCCTTTGCCAAGTTACTATTAACGCCAGTATGAGTAGCCGTTACATTTAAATACCATGATGTATCACTTTCCATAATTGTTACACTACTATATTTCACATTTGCCCAGTTGCGGGTAAATTGGATATACTGGGTTGGTAGCGAGTGCTGAATATCAGCGATACTGCTCTGATCAGCATAGCTATAAGAAATTGTTAGTCCCAAACTAGCTATACTGGTATTATTAAGTGCAATATTATCAAAAACACTAGGTGCTGGCAGTGTTACTCGTAAAGTGCAAGAATGACCGTTCTCTAAATCCTGAATGGTTAAACACGAGCCTTCTCCAGTGATTAGATTATTAGCACCCAAACCACTTATTTTAAAGCCTTTAGCTGAAGCATTACCTTTATTGGTAAACTTAGCTTCTAAAGTTAATGTACTGCTATCTTTTAAAGCAATGAATTTATAGGGGTTTTCTTTACTACCATCGCCCTCAAGTGCTAAAGGCTTAGGAGCTACAACGGTAACAGATTCAACCTCAATATTTGCTACATATGGTTCAGCACTCAATGTAAATGAAGGGGATGTCTTATAGTAAGTACTCTTCTTATCATTAGTATCAATTGAATAACTATATTTTAGCCTGTTGCTTTGAGAAACTACAGTAGGTTTATCTACTGGACCATATGTAATACTACCAATACAACTGTTACGCTCATTTATTATACTATCTTTAAGACAGGCTCCTTGATTAAGCTTTAGACCAAGTACCTCGCTTTCTAAGCTAATATCAACTAACGTCGCGTTCACCCCTGTTTTAGTATTCCTCAATATAAAGTCTTGCTTCTTAGTATCAGATCCATTTGATAATATAACAAACGACTTAACCCCAGTTAAATTTAAAACATTAGCACCTTCTATTGATGAATAATAAACCATATATTCGTCCCGCAGCTGTTCCCGCATCCCACTACTACGATTGTAGTCAGCAGTAATACTTAATTTAACATCACCTACCACTATACTGTTAGGTGCATATTCCAACTCCACCGAACAAGATGCATCTTGCGGCAAGTATTCACAATTATGTTCTTTAATAATCAAACCAGGATGTTCAGGAATATCAGCAAGCTGAATATTGAAATTTATTAATCTGTAACCACTAGTATTTTTAATGCTTACTACTTGGGTTGCAGGTACTGCATTAATCAAGACATTGTTTAAACTACCAGTAGCACTAAAAGTTAAAGGACCAGCTCCTCGACTAATTACATTACGAATTTGGGTATAGCTTATGCCTGTATCTGCAGAGCTTAGACCAAGCATAGCATAACCACTGATTTCACTGCTATT
>CAZJFO010000023.1:10675-22249 GCA_964545465.1 uncultured Neisseria sp. | reverse complement strand
GGTAGATTAAGTTTAATTGCGTAATCTAAGTTATAATCAGGGGCTACTACTCTAAATTCCATGGTATTACCAATAGCCTTGATATCTTTAGCATAAATAGTACAATTATCATTTAGACCATAAGTAACAATGGTTCTTTTAACAAAAGGTATGATAGACCTAACCCGCTCGTCTTCATTACACAAAATCGCCCGCCCATAAAAAGGCAGACGATGTAAAAAATCCACAAAAGTTTTTTTTAGCTTCGCTTCATCGTGATCATAGGTATCCATATGATCTAGATCTATATTAGTAACTACTGCAATCATCGGATTAAGGTATAAGAATGAAGCATCTGACTCATCCGCCTCAGCAACCAAATAATCTCCAGATCCAAGCGTCGCATTTGAATCAGTAACAGCTAGTTTACCACCAATAATAAAAGTCGGATCAAGATTACATTGACGAAGCACTTCAGCACAAAGGCTAGTAGTTGTAGTTTTTCCGTGAGTTCCAGCAATAGCAATACCGTATTTAAAACGCATTAATTCGGCAAGCATCATAGCTCGTGGAACAATAGGGACTCCTTTCTCTTTTGCAGCAATTAATTCAGGATTATCTTCGTCTATTGCAGTTGATGTAACAATCACATCACTATTACCTATATTACTACCATCATGTCCAATAAATACCTCTAACCCAAGCTTTACTAAGCGTTCAGTATTATAACTAGCTAATGCATCAGAACCAGAAACGGTATATCCTAAATTATACAGCAGCTCTGCAATCCCAGACATGCCAACGCCACCAACGCCAATAAAATGTACACGTTTAATTTTATGTTTCATTAATTAGCCTTAATAACATCCACACCATGTTTAGGAGTAAAAACAAAATCAGATGCTGGGATTTGTACCCCAGATTTTACGTTAGTAAATGTAATCATACTTTTGTTATTAAAACTATCGACAAATTTCATTTCAGCTAAGGTATTTTGTTTAAACCCAATTTGAACTAACTTAAAGCCATTGTTATCTTCAACCTTTTTAGCTACCAAGCTTACCCAAGATAAACCATCATTACTTTCCTTAATATTAGATACAATATAATCATTTTTGATATTAGAACCACCTGATAAAAGTAGGGCGGGTGATTTACCCAGTGAACTATCCAATTTTTTCTCAGTAACTTGAGCTAATGGTTTATCATAGATATAAATAATCTTTCCATCACTCACTATTAACTGTCCTTCCTCTACATATTCCCAACGGAATTTATTGGGACGTGATATTTCAAGTACACCAGTACTTACACGATTTTTTTTATTTCCATAGACGGTTTGACTAAAATTAGCACTTGTCATTTGATTTTTTAAAAAAGCGTCGAGTGCAGTAGTTCCATCTGCAAAAACGATTGTACTAGTTGCTAACATTACCATGATTAATAATTTTTTCATACATTATTCCTAATTAAATTCAATTTTTGGTTCTCTATTAAGTAAATTGGTTACACTCTTTATTATATCCGCTTCTTCAAATAAAATTTTATAAACTGTATCTATTATTGGCATATCAAGGTTTAGGCGTAGACTAAGTTCATAAACCTCTTTGGCGGCATTAACCCCTTCGGCGACATGACCCAAATCATCTAATATAGCGTTAACTCTCTGCCCAGAGGCTAACTTTAAGCCAACCTGTCTATTTCTTGAAAGCTCTCCCGTACAAGTTAAAATTAAATCCCCAACTCCCGTGAGACCATAAATAGTCTCAGGAACTCCTCCTTGTAACATCACCAACTCTTTTAACTCATTAAGACTTCTAGTAATAAGTGCCGCACGGGCGTTATAACCCAAATTTAGCCCATCACAGACACCTACTGCAATTGCAATTATATTTTTTACAGCTGCAGCAATTTCAGCACCCATAACATCAGTATTGGCATAAATCCTGAAATTAGGTATGGCTTTTAATTTATTAATCCAATCAAGTGCAAATTGAAGACGTTCACTAACAAGCGTTATTGCTGTAGGCTTAGATTCTGCAACCTCCGTGGCAAATGATGGCCCTATTAAAGCACCAATATTTTTAAAACCAGGTAAAACCTCAGATACAATTTGATGCGGTAATAACCCAGTACCTATTTCAAACCCTTTACACACCCATATAATATCTGGAATTTTAGGCTCATATTTTAGTTTATTTAGGATACTTCGTAGCGCAGAAATTGGAACAGCTATGATTACTAAATCTGCCCTAAACGCATCCAAAAAATCACCAGTCGCTCTTATATTGTCTGGAAATTTAATAGTTTCAGGTAAGTAGCCTCTATTTATACGCTGTAGATTGATTTGTTCCACCTGGATCATATTACGACTCCAGAATTTTATGGATGCAACATTACTCATGGCGATTGCAAGAGCAGAGCCCCATGATCCAGCACCTAAAACACCAACAACCACAACTTATCTACTAGTTAATCGTATTACTTGTTGCTTGAGCGTTCACTTCTGCTTGCTGCTTTTGCTGATACAAATATGCAAAATTTACAGGAGCAAGTACTACCGGTAAAAATCCAGCACGAGTAGTTAAATCACTTACTAACTCGCGCAGATATGGAAATAAAATATTTGGACACTCGATATTTTGTAATAACAGCAGTTGCTCAGCTGGAAGATTTTGCATTTGAAAGATCCCAGCTTGATCAATTTCAATCAAAAACATTTGCTCAGAACCAATTTTGGCGTTAACAACTGCATGTAAAGTAGTTTGGTATACCCCAGAATCCAACTCTATAGAATTAAAACTAATGTTTAGTTCTATATTTGGCTGTTCACGATTAAGAAAAATTTTAGGAGCGTTAGGAATTTCAAGGGAAATATCTTTTATATAAATTTTATCTAAACTAAATACTGACTGCTTTTGCTCTGACATTAAAATACACCTTTAATAAAAAAATAATATTAGCGATTATTTTATCACATCTTGATAATAGATATTAAGTAGTTCAGATATAATATGTAGTTTTTGTCATAATTTTGGAACCAAACTGCATAAGTTTTTTGACTAAATTTGGTAATTCTTTAGCACCTGATTGGCTAGCCAACATCGCGTGCCCCTCTTCATCTTCTTTCATTTGTTTGATAATAGCTATACTTTTGGTATCAAGTTTTGATATCTCTTCTAGGTGTTTACCTAAATGTTTAGAAACCTGTAGCTCTGTTTCTTCTAAAAAGCCCATATTCCATTTATCGCCTATAACCCCAGCACTCACCCCCATAATCAGACTAGTAAGATAAAACAAAGGATTTAATACACTAGTTCTCCCACCTAGCTCATGAATTCTAGAAGAAGTCCAAGCAAGATGCTCTGTTTCTTCTAAAGCAGAATGCTCAAATATTTTTCGTGTATGAAGGTTTTTAGCAGTGAAGGCTTGCCCCTGATAAAGTGCTTGAGCACATATTTCTCCGCAGTGATTTACTCGCATTAGGGATATCGAATGCTTTTTTTCTGACTCAGACATCTCTTCATCATTTATATTAGCATCAGGACGATCTCTTATTGATACTGCTTTTGTAGTTAAAGTTTTTACAACCTTATCTATCTCAATTATTACTCTATCTACTAACATATTTTATCATCATCCAAAAATTTTAAACTTGCAAATTAATCGTGTTACAAGTTACAATTATACTGTTTTAAATAAATTTAGCGTACTATTTTTGCAAAGGAACAACTCATGAATATAGATAAAATTAGTGCTGGCAGTAACTTACCTGAAGAATTTAACGTAATTATTGAAATCCCAGCAAACTCTTCTCCCATTAAATACGAAATGGATAAAGACTCTGGAGCATTATTTGTTGATAGATTTGTAGGTACTGGAATGTCTTACCCTGCAAACTATGGTTTTATTCCTCATACGCTATCAGAAGATGGCGACCCTGCTGATGTTGTAGTAATTACACCTTTTCCTATAGCTCATGGCGCAGTTGTTAAATGTAGGGCTCTTGGTGTACTACGCATGGAAGATGAAAGTGGAGTTGATGCTAAAATTCTTGCTGTTCCAACAGTGAAATCATGTGCATTGTACGCTAATGTTAAATCAATTGAAGATATTCAGCCTATATTAGTTGAACAAATTAAATATTTCTTCGAACACTACAAAGGCTTAGAAAAAGGTAAATGGGTAAAAATCACTGGCTGGGAAGATGTTGAAGCTGCCAAGAAGGAAATTTTAGACTCAGTTGCTCGTTATATACAGTAACTAAAATTACTTATAAAAGGTTATAATTCAATGGCTCAAGTACGACGTAAAAAGACTGCTACAGCTGCTGCTAAAACAGCCAGCAAACCAGTACAGAAGCGTGAGATTATAAGTATTCATCAATTTAGTAAAATTGCAATGACTTTTTGGCTAGGTGGTACTTGGATGGCAGGAATAGTAATTTTTCCGGTGTTATTTAAAACACTGGATCAAATTACAGCTTCAGAGCTTGTATCTCAAATACTAAACATCCAGTCCTATATTGGTATAATATGTTTGATCATTGCTTTTGTCGAGGTTATTGTAAACCATAGACTGGCATTACTTGCTACTAAACGTTTTTGGTGTATCCTATCTATGTTTTCGATACTAGTCGTTGAATACTTTGCTATTTTCCCGATGATTTATACCTTAAGAGAAAAGATTTCATCAGTTGCACAACAATTAGTATCTTTACAAAATAATGCCTTTGATTTCTGGCATTCGTTTTCTGCGATATTATTTATTTTAACATGCTTTCTTGGTATGTTATATCTTATAGAAATGTAACAGCACTTGATATTTAGAGATATGTACCTATATCTGAATATATCTTAATCAAATGAAAGGCAATTAATGCAACTTACACCAAGTGAAATAGTCAATGAACTAGACAAATATATAATAGGACAAAGTGAAGCTAAAAAAGCTGTCGCAATCGCCCTTAGAAACAGGATTAGGCGCCAAAAAGTGGAACAGCCATTACAAAGTGAAATAACTCCAAAAAACATACTAATGATTGGTCCAACTGGAGTTGGAAAAACTGAAATTGCTCGCCGCCTTGCTAAACTGGCTAATGCACCTTTTATAAAAGTTGAAGCTACCAAATTTACTGAAGTTGGATATGTGGGGCGTGATGTTGACTCTATAATTAGAGATCTTGTAGAGATTGCTGTAAAAGACTGTCGCCAAAGAGCACAAAAAAATAATCTTGAACACGGTAAAAAACTTGCCGAAGAAAGGATATTGGATATATTATTACCTCCGGCTCGTTTAAATGATGAGGAAATAAAAAGCAGCTCCGACAATAGTACTCGTGAAAAATTTAGAGAGCTACTACATCAAGGTAAATTTGATGATAGAACTATCGATATCGAGATTGAAGCACCTAGAGCAACAATTGGTATTATGGGACCTCCAGGACTTGAAGATTTAACCAGTCAGATTCAAAATATGTTTGATAGCAATACTACAGGTAAGAAAAAAAAGCGTAAGGTCAAGCTCTCTGATGCATTTAAGATATTTACTGAAGAAGAAGCAAATAATCTAGTAAATGAAGACGAAATTCGCACACAAAGTATACATAGCGTTGAACAAAATGGTATTGTATTTATCGATGAAATTGATAAAGTAGCCATAAAAAGTGGTAATAATGGAGCTGATATATCGCGTTCAGGAGTGCAACGTGACTTACTACCATTAGTTGAGGGAACTACTGTTACTACCAAATATGGAACCTTAAAAACTGACCATATATTATTTATAGCTTCAGGTGCATTTCATTTGGCAAAGCCATCTGATTTATTACCTGAACTTCAAGGACGTTTTCCAATTAGGGTTGAATTACAATCTTTAAAGGTTGATGATTTTGCTAAGATTCTAACTGCAACTGATGCTTGCTTGACACAGCAATATAAAGCATTACTTGCAACTGAAGGCTGCAAGATTACTTTCACCAGTGATGGAATTAAGCAAATGGCAGAAATTGCTTTTAATGTAAATGAAAAAACCGAAAACATAGGTGCTAGAAGATTATATACAATAATGGAGCGACTTCTGGAAGATGCAAGCTTTGCACCTGAGAATCATCCAAAAGTGACAATTAATAAAGCATTTGTAAATAGTAAGCTTGAGGAAATTTCTCAATCTGAAGATTTATCACGTTATGTTTTATAAACAAGTTTTACTACGGTAATTTTTCGGATAATTAAATACTACCGACAAATTTATGTGTGTTAAAATTTACATCTCATTTTCGAGATATGTTTTTTATAAATAAAAGGAAGGAAATCTTTATGAAAAAACTTAATCTAGCAATTCTTGCTGCAGCTTTTGCTACAAGCAGTTTTGCTGAAACTCTGTACGTAAATGGTAAACCAGTTGATCAAAAAGTAATTGATCAAGCAATGGCTCAATTTAAAAAGTCATCTCCAATGGCGGCACAGCAAATGGAAAACCCAGAGTTTAAAAAGCAAGTTTTACAATCGGTGGGAATGCAACAAGCAATTCTAGCAGAAGGTAATAGTCAAGGCCTTGACAAATCTCCAACTTATCAAGAAAAACTTCAAGAAGTTAAACCTATGGTTTATGCCCAAATTCTTCAAGAAAAAGCTAGCGGTAATGCAGTAAGCGATGCTGATGTAAAAGCCAAATATGAAGAAATGAAAAAACAAGCAGCTAACCAAAAACAATATGATGTATCACACATATTAGTTAAAGATAAAAAAACTGCTGACGATATCGAAGCACAACTTAAAAAAGGTGCTAATTTTGCTGATTTAGCTAAAAAATACTCGACTGATCCAGGTTCTAAAGTTAAAGGTGGTGAATTAGGTTGGTCTGATGGTTCTAACTACGTTCCAGAATTTACTGCTGCGATTAAAACTTTACAAAAGGGTAAATACACAACAACTCCAGTTCAATCTCAATTTGGTTTCCATATAATCAAATTAAATGATGTTAAAACTGGCTCTGCTAGTAACACACCTCCATTTGATAAAGTTAAAGATCAAATCAAACAAGAATTACAATCAGAAAAAATTCGTGCTTTCTTTGATGGTTTAAAAGCTAAATATAAAGTAGAAGTTAAGTAATTATTCTAATATAAATGCATGCCAGACTTGTCTAGCATATATTTAATTAAAAAAACCCCCTGACTATTATTAAGTTAGGGGGTTTTTATATTCTGGGTTATTTCAAATAACGTTTAGGGTTGTCATCTCATTCTTCGATGAAATGACATATTTACAGTTACTCTACTTCTGCCATACCTTCTTCAGCGTATTCAGACATTGATGCATTGTGTTTAGCTTTATGGAACGCAAGACCAGTACCCGCAGGAATCAAGCGACCCATGATAACATTTTCTTTAAGACCACGTAAATAATCCACACGCCCAGCAACAGCAGACTCGGTTAAAACTCTAGTTGTTTCTTGGAACGATGCTGCAGATATAAACGAATCCGTTGATAATGACGCCTTAGTAATACCAAGTAATATATTGCTAAATTCAATTGGTTGTAGCCCTTGGCTAACCAAGCTATCATTTTCATCCATAACTGCTGCACGCTCCGCTTGTTCGCCCTCAAGGTAGATATTGCTATCATTTGGGTTCACAATAACTACACGACGTAACATTTGACGAACAACTACCTCAATATGTTTATCATTGATTTTAACACCTTGTAAACGATATACCTCTTGAATTTCTGAAGCAATGTATTTGGATAACTCCTCAATGCCCTTCATCGCCAACAGTTCATGCGGATCAACAGGTCCATCAACAATCATCTGACCTAATTCAACAAACTCGCCATCATTTACCAAGATATTTTTATCTTTTGGAATTGAAAGCTCAATGAAGTCGCCGCTACTAGCAGCAATCTTAACTTTATGTTTACCTTTAGTTTCTTTTTGGAAAGAAATAACACCAGATATAGGTGATAACATACCAGCATCTTTCGGTATACGAGCTTCAAATAACTCAGCAACCCGTGGTAGTCCACCAGTAATATCACGGGTTTTAAGTGATTCTTGTGGTTTTTTAGCAATAACATCACCAGCATGTACAGTTTCTGTATCCCGCACAGTAATAATATCACCAATTTGGAAGCTAATAATAACTGGAGTTTCAGTTCCGCTAATTTTAACTTCTTTACCATCTTTATCATATAACCGCGCTATTGGGCGAACATTCTTATCTTTATTTTTTGTACCCTTAATTTTGGATGAATCAATAACTTTAAGAGTGGTAAGACCAGTTACTTCATCTGCCTCTTTTACAACCGTAACACCTTCTTCTACATTTTCAAGTACAACAGTACCAGAGTACTCAGCAACTACTGGACGAGCATGTGGATCCCAAGAAGCTAGTTTACCACCCGCAGCTATATTATGACCATCTTCAACATATATTGTTGAACCATATGGAATCTTATGCTGCTCACGTTCACGACCATAAGCATCTAAAATAATTACTTCAACAGATCTAGAAATAACAACCATTTCACCATTTTGTCTAGTTACATAGCGTAAATCACGGTATTGAACAACCCCTGAAGACTTAGCTTCAATCTTACTAACAGCTGCCGAACGCGATGCTGCACCCCCAATATGGAAGGTACGCATTGTTAACTGCGTTCCTGGCTCTCCAATTGACTGAGCAGCTATAATACCAACTGCTTCACCAATATTAACTAGATACCCACGAGCTAAATCACGACCATAACATTTAGCACATAATCCATAACGAGTATCACAAGTAAGAGCCGTTCTTACTTTAACCTCATCAATATTGCTTTCATCAATTCGACTAACTATATCTTCATCAATAAGAGTCCCAGCGAGTGCTAAAACAACTCCAGTATCAGGTTCAATAACATCATTAGCACATACACGACCTAAAATACGATCACGCAATGACTCAATAACATCACCACTTTGAATTACCGATTTCATAACTACACCCTCAGTAGTACCACAATCAACTTGAGTAATTACTAAGTCTTGGGTTACATCCACCAAGCGACGAGTTAGATATCCCGAACTTGCTGTTTTTAGAGCAGTATCTGATAACCCTTTACGTGCTCCATGAGTTGAAATAAAGTATTGTGATACATTTAGACCCTCACGGAAATTAGCTGTAATTGGAGTCTCCATAATAGAACCATCAGGCTTTGCCATCAATCCACGCATACCTGATAGCTGTTTAATCTGAGCAATAGAACCCCGTGCACCAGAGTCAGCCATCATATAAATCGAATTAAATGAATCTTGATCAACAGTAGCTCCATCAGCAGCAACAACTTGTTCTTTTGATAATTCACTCATTAGTGTCTTTGCGATTTCATCACCACAACGACCCCAGATATCAATAATCTTGTTGTAACGCTCACCTTGAGTTACCAAACCATCTTGATATTGACGGGTAATTACCTCAACTTCTTTTTGTGATTCAGTAATTCTATCTTCTTTAGTAGTTGGAATATGCATATCATTGATACATACAGAAATTCCACCACGTGTTGAATATGTAAACCCTGTGTACATTAAACGATCAGCTAAAATTACTGACTCCCTAACTCCACATTTTCTAAAGGCAATATTAATTAATTTAGCCACATCTTTTTTCTTCATTGGGCGATCAATTAAACTAAACTCTAACCCTTTAGGTAATATTTGCGATAATATAGCACGACCAACAGTAGTTTTACGACGAATAATTTTCTCTTCAAACTCTCCACTAGCATTCATAATCCATTCTGAAATACGAACTGTCACTATTGCATGTAGACCAACTTGTTCTGCTTGGTAAGCACCTTCTAACTCTTTGATATTCGCAAATATATGACCTTCACCTTTATCATTGATTTTTTCACGAGTCATATAATAAAGACCCAAAATAATATCTTGCGATGGAACAATAATAGGTTCTCCATTGGCAGGGGATAATACATTATTTGATGCAAGCATCAAAGTTCGTGCTTCCATCTGAGCCTCAATACTAAGAGGAACGTGTATTGCCATTTGGTCACCGTCAAAATCGGCATTAAATGCAGAACATACCAAAGGGTGTAACTGAATTGCTTTACCTTCAATTAAAATTGGTTCAAATGCTTGAATACCTAGCCTATGCAGTGTTGGTGCACGATTAAGTAGTATTGGATGCTCTCGAATTACTTCTTCAAGAACGTCCCATACAATAGGATTTTCACTTTCAACCATACGTTTAGCATATTTAATTGAAGCTGCAGCACCTAGCACCTGAAGTTTATGATATACAAATGGTTTAAATAACTCTAAGGCCATAATTTTAGGTAATCCACATTGGTATAAGCGTAGAGTTGGACCAACTGTAATAACTGAACGACCTGAATAATCCACACGTTTACCCAATAGATTTTGACGGAAACGACCAGACTTACCTTTAATCATTTCAGCTAAAGATTTTAATGGGCGTTTATTAGCTCCAGTTATTACTTTACCACGTTTACCGTTATCAAATAATGAGTCAACCGCTTCTTGTAACATACGACGCTCATTTCTGAGAATAATCTCAGGAGCACGAAGTTGAATTAGTTTACGTAACCGATTATTCCGGTTAATAACTCTACGGTATAAGTCATTCAAATCACTAGTTGCAAACCGACCACCATCAAGTGCAACCAAAGGGCGTAAATCAGGTGGTAACACTGGAATAACATCCATAATCATCCAGTCTGGCTTCATGTCTGAACGTTTGAAACCTTCTAATACTTTTAGACGTTTAGCTAATTTTTTAAGATTAATATCACTCTTAGTATCAGTCATTTCTTGCTTAATACTAACAATCTCATTATCTACCTCAATTCCTTGTAGCATTTCACGCACCGCTTCAGCACCAATACCAACACGAATCTTATCAGCATCTTCGCTTTCAACAAGAGTATTATATTGTTCTGGAGATAAGATATCTCCTTTTTTCAATAGTGTTTTATTATCTTTAGGATGGGTAGGCGGATCCATCCGATCAATAATTTCAATTATCGCATATGCTTCAAAATATAGCACATGCTCTATGTCCCGTAATGGCATATCAAGCACCATACCCATACGAGATGGTAATGATTTCAAGAACCAAATGTGGGCAACTGGCGAAGCTAATTCAATATGCCCCATACGCTCACGACGTACTTTAGATAATGTAACCTCAACACCGCACTTCTCACATACTATACCACGGTGCTTAATGCGTTTATATTTACCACATAAGCACTCGTAATCCTTAACTGGGCCAAAAATACGTGCACAAAATAAGCCATCACGCTCAGGACGCAGTGTCCGATAATTAATAGTCTCTGGTTTTTTTATTTCACCATATGACCATGAACGAATTTTATCTGGCGAAGCTAAGCCAATACGAATACGACCATAACTTTCGTTAGAATCCTTTTTATTTATTAATAAGTTACCTAGATCTAGCATCTACTTTTCTCCTAAGAGGATTATCAAAACTTGTTTCTGTTCTTGTGCATTTTAAATTGTATTACTCTTCTAGTTCCATGTCTAGAGCTAGAGCACGTCCTTCACGCGTTA